>NZ_CP047135.1:4655000-4843584 GCF_009832905.1 Stenotrophomonas sp. 364 | reverse complement strand
GCGACCGCCTGCGAGTTCGCCCAGCGCGGCCGCGACCTGCCGCTGTCGTTCAACCGCAAGGAAGCCAAGGCCCACGGTGAAGGTGGCAACCTGATCGGCGCGGACATGAATGGCAAGCGCGTGCTGATCGTGGACGACGTGATCACTGCCGGCACCGCCATCCGCGAGGCTCTGGGCATCATCAAGGACGCCGGTGGCACCCCGGCCGGGATCGTGGTGGCGCTGGACCGCCAGGAGATCGCCTCGGAAACCGACCGCCGTTCGGCGGCCCAGTCCGTGGCCGAGGAAGCCGGCATTCCGGTGGTGGCCGTGGCCACGCTGGCCGACCTGCTTGATTTTGCCTCCGGAAATCCGGAACTTGTGGGGTACCGGCAGCCGCTGGAGGACTACCGGTCCCGCTACGGCACCCGTCCTACGCGTTGAGAGCAGGGGGCTCTGACCACCATGTCCAGGATTGTTTCGATCACCGCCATCGGCCTGTTGCTGGCCGTCGCCACGGTGCCCGTGCACGCGCAGAGCGGCAAGGGCGAGGCGAAGGCGAAGAAGCTGTATTGCTGGAACAAGGGGTCCGAGCGCATCTGCAGCGATACGCTGCCGCAGGAGGCGATCAACAACGCGCGCGAGGAGTTCAGCGCCACCAGCGGCCTGCGCCGTGGTGAGGTGGAGCGCACGTTGACCGAGGAAGAGCGCGCCGAGGCGGCGGTGGCCGCCGCCCAGCGCCAGCTCGACCTGGCCGCCGAGCAGACCCGCGAGCGCACCGAGCAGGCGATGCTGTCCACGTATGAAAACGAGAATGACCTGCGCCGGGTATTCGTGGAGCGCACGGGCATAATCGACAACAACGTGCAGACCGCGCGTTACAACGTGGCCAGCCTGCGCGACGCGCTGGTGAGCCTGCTGGGCAGCGCCGGTGACCGCGAGCTGGCCGGGCAGCCGGTGGCCGAGAAGCAGGCGGCGAGCATTCGCCAGCGGCACACCGAACTGGTGGCGCAGCTGCGCATGCAGACCTCGTTCGAGCAGCAGCGCCGTGCGCTGGATGTTGAGATCGAGGAGACGCTGCAGCGGTACCGGTTGTTGAAGGGTGCGGGTACCGATCCGCGCGGGTAAGCGCGCGGGTGCAACGGGAAGGAAAGGCGGCCTTGGGGCCGCCTTTTTTTGTGCGTGCGTGCGGGCGGACGGCGACCACGTAGAGCGGGGCTCTGCCCCGCTGCCGTTGATCCGGAGCAGGGGATGTGTTGCGGGCAGCCGGGCAGAGCCCGGCTCTACGGGGCGGTGTGCGGGTGGCCGATGGGGCGGCTGCGCAGGTTTTATGCACTTTTTACGCGGTGGGGCCGGTTGCGGCGTGGAGCGTTTACGCCGGTGGGGAACACGATGGGCGCCTGACGTGGAGTGGTTCCACCTGGACGTCCCATGAGCCTGTTTCTGTCTGTTTCCCCTGCCGCCGGTGCGCCCTGCACCGCCGCCCTTCTTTCCTGCGCCTGAGGCCATTGCCATGTCTGCCTGGCTTTCCCTGCTGTGCGGCGTGCTCGTGCTCGTTGCCGCCGCCTACCTGCTGTATGTCGTGCTTCGGCCCGAAGCGTTCTGACCGGAGCCGACCATGACCGAGATCCTGTTGATCCTGCTGGCCAGCATCGTGCTGGCCTTTCCGCTTGGGCTGTACCTGGCCCGGGTGATGCGCGGTGCGCCGATGCGTGGCGATGTGCTGTTCGGGCTGGTTTGAAAAACCGCTGTACTGGCTGCTGGGGGTGAACCCGGCGCGTGGCATGTCGTGGCGCGGCTACGTGGGCGCGTTCCTGTTGAGCAACGTGGTGATCGCGGTGCTGGTGCAGGCCGTCTTCATGACCCAGGCCTGGCTGCCGTTCAACCCCGACCAGATCCCCAACATGCGCTGGGACACCGCGCTGCACACCATGGTGTCGTTCCTGACCAACACCAACCAGCAGCACTATTCGGGCCAGGCGCAGCTGTCGTACTTCTCGCAGATGACCGCGATCACCGGCCTGCAGGTGGTGACGCCGATGATGGGTCTGGCACTGGTGGTGGCCACCCTGCGTGCACTGTTCAGTGCGCGCCCGGACGACGTGGACGCGCAGCAGGCCGCGCAGCTCAGCGCCGACCGCCGCGTGGACGTGGGCAACTACTACGCCGACGTGGTGCGCGCGTGCGTGCGCTTCATGCTGCCGCTGTGCCTGCTGTGGGCGGTGCTGCTGACCAGCCAGGGCGTGCCCTCGACGTTGGCCGCTGGCCCGCAGGCCACGCCGATCGATGCTGCGGCCGGCATGGACACGCAGAAACTGCCGCTGGGTCCGGTGGCGGCGATGGTGGCGGCCAAGCAGCTGGGCACCAACGGCGGTGGCTGGTATGGCCCCAACAGCTCGATGCCGCTGGAAAACCCCACCCCGCTGTCGAACGCGCTGGAACTGATCGGCATTTTGCTGATTCCCATCGCGGTGATCTTCATGCTGGGCGCGTTCACCGGGCGCAGGCGCCTGGCCGGACTGGTGTTCGGCTGCATGCTGGCGATGTCCAGCGTGTCGGTGGCGGCCACGGTGTGGCTGGAAGGCCACTCGGCCACGCGGTCAGCCCGCTCCGCTGCTGATGGAAGGCAAGGAAGTGCGCTTCGGTGCGGACGGCACCGGCTTGTGGGCGGCGATCACCACCCAGGTGTCCAACGGCTCGGTCAACGGCATGCATGACTCGCTGAGTCCGCTGGCCGGTGCGGTGCCGATGGTGAACATGCTGGTCAACGCGATCTGGGGCGGCATTGGCTGCGGCCTGCAGCAGTTCATCGTGTACCTGCTGCTGGGCGTGTTCCTGGCCGGGCTGATGACCGGGCGTACCCCGGAACTGCTCGGCCGCAAGCTGGAAACCCCGCAGGTGCGCCTGCTGGCCCTGCTGGTGCTGCTGCAGCCGATCACCATCCTGGGCTTCACCGCGATCACGCTGGCCATTCCGTCGATCACCGGCACCTCCAACCCCGGCTTCCACGGCATCAGCCAGGTGTTCTATGAGTATGTGTCGGCGTTCGCCAACAACGGCTCGGGCTTTGAAGGCCTGGGCGATGCCACCCCGTGGTGGAACCTGAGCTGCACGCTGGTGCTGCTGCTGGGCCGCTACCCGGCGCTGGTGATACCGCTGATCGTGGCCGCGCAGCTGGCCGCCAAGCGGCGCGCCCCGGAATCGGCCGGCACGCTGCAGATTGAAACCCCGACCTTCGCGCTGACCCTGATCGCGCTGATCGTTGTCCTGACCGTATTGCAGTTCATGCCGGCGCTGGTGTTGGGCCCGGTGGCCGACCACCTGTCGCTGACCCTGCATTGAGATGTGACCCCATGAGTACCTATCCCTTGAACGTTTCTTCCCACCGCCGTCAGCGTCTGCTCGATGCGGCCGGCTGGCGCCGCGCCCTGCGCGATGCGGTGATCAAGCTGTCGCCCCGGCACCTGCTGCACAGCCCGGTGATGGCCGTGGTGATGGCCGGCACCGTGGTCAGCCTGGTGGTCACCCTGAGCGGCAACGCACCGCTGGGCTTCGGCCTGGCGGTCACCGCGATCCTGCTGCTGACCGTGCTGTTCGGCAACTTCGCCGAGGCCGTGGCCGAAGCCCGCGGCCGGGGCCAGGCGGCCTCGTTGCGGCGGGCCCGCCAGGATCTCAGCGCGCGCCGGCTGGCGGCCGCGCACGCCGGGGCCAGCCAAACCCAGGTACCGGCCGCCGAACTGCGCCCGGGCGACCATGTGATTGTCAGTGCCGGCGAACTGATTCCGGCCGACGGCGAGATCGTGCAGGGCCTGGCCACCATCAACGAAGCAGCGGTGACCGGTGAATCGGCGCCGGTGCTGCGCGAAGCCGGGACCGACCGCAGCGGCGTGATCGGCGGCACCAAGGTGCTGTCGGACCAGATCATCGTGCGCATCACCGCCGAGCCGGGCCACAGCTTCCTGGACCGCATGATTGCGCTGGTGGAAGGTGCCAACCGCCAGAAGACGCCCAACGAGGTTGCGCTGACCCTGCTGCTGGCGGCGATGACGCTCACCTTCCTGATCGTGGTGGCCACGCTGCCGGCGATCGGTGCGTTCGTCGGCGTGCAGGTCGATCCGCTGCTGCTGATCGCGCTGCTGGTCTGCCTGATTCCCACCACCATCGGCGGGCTGCTGCCGGCCATCGGCATTGCCGGCATGAACCGGGCGCTGGCCGCCAACGTGCTGGCCAAATCCGGCAAGGCGGTGGAAGTGGCTGGCGACGTGGACGTGCTGCTGCTGGACAAGACCGGCACCATCACCTACGGCGACCGCCAGGCCACCCACTTCCATGCCTTGGCCGGGATCGATGCCACGCAGCTGCGCGAAGCGGCGCTGCTGTCGTCGCTGGCCGACCCCACTCCGGAAGGCAAGTCCGTCGTGCGCCTGGCGCGCGAGCAGGGCTGCACCACCGCCGAACCGGACCGCGCGGACTACCTGGCATTCACCGCGCAGACCCGCATGTCCGGCGTGGACCTGGACGGCGGCCGGCGCATCCGCAAGGGGGCCTCCGATGCGATCACCGCCTACGTGCGCGAGCTGGGTGGCACGGTGCCGGCCGAACTGCCGGGCCGCGTGGAGCAGGTGGCGCGCAACGGTGCCACCCCGCTGGTGGTATGCGAAGGCCGGCACGTGCTGGGCGTGATCGAGCTGTCGGACGTGGTCAAGCACGGCATGCGCGAGAAGTTCGCGCAGCTGCGGGCCATGGGCATCCGCACGGTGATGATCACCGGCGACAACCCGCTCACCGCCGCGGCCATTGCCGCCGAAGCCGGCGTGGACGACTACATCGCCGAGGCGCGCCCGGAAGACAAACTGGCCCGCATCCGCGCCGAACAGGCCGGTGGGCGGCTGGTGGCGATGGTGGGCGACGGCACCAACGACGCCCCCGCGCTGGCCCAGGCCGACATCGGTCTGGCGATGAACTCCGGCACGCAGGCCGCCAAGGAAGCCGGCAACATGGTCGACCTGGATTCGGACCCGGCCAAGCTGCTGGCGGTGGTGGAAGTGGGCAAGCAGCAGCTGATCACGCGCGGTGCGCTGACCACTTTCTCGCTGGCCAACGATGTGTCCAAGTACTTCGCGATTCTGCCGGCGCTGTTCGCCTCCACCCTGCCGGCGATGGCGGCGTTGAACGTGATGCACCTGTCCAGCCCGCGCAACGCGGTGCTGGCGGCGCTGATCTTCAACGCGCTGGTGATTCCGGCGTTGATTCCGCTGGCACTGCGCGGGGTGCGCTTCCGCCCGGCCACGGCCACCGCGCTGCTGCGCCGGAACATGCTGGTGTACGGCCTGGGCGGCGTACTGCTGCCGTTCGCGGCCATCAAGTTGATCGACCTCTTCCTTGTCTCGGTATTCGGCGCATGAACCGCTCACTTGCAACCTCCCTGCCCCGCACCGCGCGCGCCCGCGCCGTGGATGCGGCCACCCTGCAGCAGCACGGCGCGTGGCGCCCGGCGCTGATGCTGGGCCTGGTCAGCCTGCTACTGCTTGGCCTGGCGTACGCCGTGGCCGCCACCGGCGCCAGCCGGCTGCTGTTCCCGGCGCAGGCCGACGGCAGCCTGCTCATCCGCGACGGCCAGGTGCGCGGCTCGCAGCTGATCGCCCAGCCGTTCACCGGCGATGGCTACTTCCAGGCGCGCCCGTCGGCGGCCAACTACGACCCGATGGCCGCGGCCGGCAGCAACCTGGCGCGCAGCAACCCGGCCCTGCAGGAACGCGTGCAGGCCAGCATCGCCGCGGTGGCCGCGCGCGAAGGGATAACGCCGGCGCAGGTGCCCGGCGACCTGGTGACCCAGTCCGGCGCCGGTATGGACCCGGAGCTGTCGCCGGCCGCCGCGCAGGTGCAGATGGCGCGCGTGGCGCGCAGCCGTGGGCTACCGGTTGAGCAGGTGGCGGCGCTGGTGAAGGCGCATACGCTCGGTCCACAGTGGGGCGTGTTCGGGCAGCCACGCGTGAACGTGATGACGTTGAACCTGGCGTTGGATCAGCGCAAGGCCGCGCCGTGATGCCAGGATCGCGCCAACGGGCGCACAATCGCCACCCATGAGCGACCCCCGCACCCGCCAGGCCGATGCCCTGGTTGAACGCCTGCAACGCGAAGCCGGCGGCAAACTCACCGTGTTCCTCGGTGCCGCCCCCGGCGTGGGCAAGACCTTCAGCATGCTCAGCCGCGCGCACGAACAGCTGCGTCGCGGCGTGGACGTGGTGGTGGGGTTGGTGGAAACCCACGGCCGCGCCGAGACCTCGGCGCTGCTGGAGGGCCTGCCGCAGGTGCCACTGGTGCACCGCGACTACCAGCAGCATGTGCTGGGCGAGATGGACCTGGACGCCGTGCTGGCCCGCCACCCGGCGCTGGTACTGGTGGACGAACTGGCGCACCGCAACGTGCCCGGCAGCCGCCACGAGCGGCGCTGGCAGGACGTGATGGAACTGCTGGAGGCCGGCATCGATGTGTGGACCACGGTCAACATCCAGCACCTGGAAAGCCTCAACGATGTGGTGATGCGCATCACCGGCGTGCGCGTGAGCGAGACCGTGCCCGATGCGGTGCTGGACCGGCTGCACGACATCGTGCTGGTGGACATTCCGCCGCGCGAGCTGATCGAGCGCCTGCAGCAGGGCAAGGTGTACGTGCCCGAGCAGGCCGCGCAGGCACTGCAGGCCTTCTTCTCGCCGGCCAACCTGACCGCGCTGCGCGAGCTGGCCATGCAGGAAGCGGCCGACCGCGTGGACAGCAGCCTGCGCGAGACCCGCGCCGCGCGTGGCGAAGGCAACCTGCCGCTGCGCCGCCGGGTACTGGTGGCCATCGATGGCGGGGGCCAGAGCGAGTACCTGGTGCGCGTGGGCCGGCGCATTGCCGAGCGTCGCGATGCGCCGTGGACGGTGGTGACCGTGCAGGGCCGCCGCAACGACGAGGCTACCCATCGCGAGATCGACGCGGCGTTCGCCCTCGCCCGCCGCCTCGGGGGCGAGGCCGAACTGCTGCACGGGTCCAGCATTGCCGATGCGCTGCTGGACCATGCCGCGCACAACAGCGTGTCGACCCTGGTGCTGGGCCGGACCCGCGAGCGCCCGTTCGCGCGCATGCTCAACCGCACGCTCACCCAGCAGCTGATCCAGCGCGGCGCGCACTACGAGATCACCATCATAGGCACCCCGCAGGCGCGCGCACGGGCGCGGCGCACCGGGTTGAGCGTACCCAGCCGCAGCACCGGCCAGGACACCCTGCTGGCGTTGGGCGCCACGGCAATTGCCTGCCTGGTGGCGCTGGTGGCCGAGCGCTGGGTGGGGCTGTACGACCTGTCGATGGTGTTCATCGTGGCGGTGGTGATGGTGGCCGCGCGCAGCCGTACCAGCGCGGCGGTGATTGCCGCGGCGCTGTGTTTCCTGGCCTACAACTTCTTCTTCATCGCCCCGCGCTTCACCTTTGCCATCAGCGCACGCCAGGGCGTGATCACCGTGTTCCTGTTCCTGGCCGCCGCGCTGGTGGCCGGGCGGTTGGCATCGCGGTTGCGCATGCAGGTGCTGGCGCTTCGGGCGGCCAACCGGCATGCCAACGCGCGCCAGGCGCTGGGCCGGCAGCTGACCCGCGCGGCCAGCAACGAAGAGGTGGCCCAGGCCGGACGCGAGGCGCTGGAGCAGGCAATGGACGCCCCGGCGTGGCTGCGCATCGGCCAGGACACCAGCACCAGCGGCAGTGCCGCGCCGGGCGACACCGACCTGGCCGCCGCCGACTGGGCGCGCCGCCACGGCCAGCCCAGCGGCCGCTTCACCGACACCCTGGCCGGTGCGGAGTGGTGGTTCCTGCCGCTGCTGGACGGCGATGACCGCGCCATCGGCGTGGCCGGCATGCGCTTCGCCCGCACCGCCCCGCGGCTTACCCCCGAGCAGCGCCAGCTGGCCGAGGCGATGGTGGATGACATTGCCCAGGCCGCGCTACGCACCCAGCTGGTGGCCGACCTGGAAAAGGCCCATGTAAGCAACGAGACCGAGCGGCTGCGTTCGGCGCTGCTGTCGTCGGTGTCGCACGACCTGCGCTCGCCGCTGGCGGCAATGATCGGCTCGGCCGACAGCCTCTCCAGTTATGCCGACGCGATGGATGCGCAGGACCGCCGCGCCCTGCTGGACACCATCCTGGTGGAAGGCGAGCGGCTGGACCGCTACATTCAGAACCTGCTGGACATGACCCGGCTGGGTCACGAAGGGTTGCAGATCAACCGCGACTGGATCGGCGTGGACGAGCTGGTGGGCTCGGCCGCACGCCGCCTGCAGCGCTACCAGCCGGAGGTGCAGCTGAAGCTGGACATTCCGGCCACGCTGGCACCGATCTGGGTACACCCGGCGCTGGTGGAACAGGCGGTGTTCAACGTGATGGAGAACGCGGCCAAGTTCTCCCCGCCCGGCGCGGCGGTGGAGGTGCAGGCGCGGCTGGTGGAGGGCGAACTGCGCATCGACGTACTGGACGCCGGCCCCGGCATTCCCGACGACGAGCGCGCGCGCATCTTCGACATGTTCTACAGCGTGGAGCGTGGCGACCGCGGCCGGCATGGCACCGGGCTGGGGCTGACCATCTGTCAGGGCATGATCGGCGCCCATGGCGGTAGCGTGCAGGCGCTGCCGGGCCGCGACGGACGCGGTACCCTGATCCGCATTACGCTGCCCCTGCTGCAACCCCACCCTGCCGATGACCACGACGACCCCTGACCTGCCCCAAGGTGCGCCCCCGGCGCGCGTGCTGGTGATTGACGATGAAGCGCAGATCCGGCGCTTCCTCGATATCAGCCTGCGCGCGCAGGGCTACCGCGTGGTGCAGGCCGCCACCGGCCAGGCCGGGCTGGAAGCGCTGGTGAGCGAAGGCGCGGACCTGGTGATTTTGGATATCGGCCTGCCGGACATGGAAGGCCACGAGGTGCTGGCCGAACTGCGGCAGTGGAGCCAGGTGCCGGTGATCATGCTCACCGTGCGCGCCGGTGAAACCGAAAAGGTGCGGGCGCTGGACAACGGCGCCAACGACTACGTGACCAAGCCGTTCGGCACCCAGGAGCTGATGGCGCGGGTGCGGGCGTTGCTGCGCTCGCGCACGGTGTCGGCCGATGGCGTGTTGCCGCAGTTCGATGACGGGCACCTGCATATCGACCTGGTGCGCCGCGAGGTGCACCTGGACGGCGCGCCGGTGGCGCTGACGCGCAAGGAATATGCGTTGTTGTCGTTGTTGCTGCGCAACGCCGGGCGGGTGGTGACCCAGCCGCAGATCCTGCAGGAAATCTGGGGGCCAACGCATCAGGAAGACACGCATTACCTGCGGATCCTGGTGGGGAAGCTGCGGCACAAGCTGGGCGATTCCGCGTTGGATTCGCGGTACGTGTTCACCGAACCGGGCGTGGGATTGCGGTTCAAGGGGTGAGGCGGTCGTTTCCATGCCCGTCACCGTCGTGCCGGAACACCTGGCAGGGTCGCCTCCCAATCGACCGCCGACGCGTTTCCCGCGGTCGGTTGTGGCATGAACCCCGGCGGAGAAACGCGTTCAATTCACCGTCATTCCACCATCGAACGTTGCCCGTTTCATGGCAGTCGATTGGGATGCGCCCCTACCGGCGGTATCCCGTTGTCCGTGTGCAAACCGGGATGCCGTGCGGGATCGGGCATTCGATCGGGCGCGCCACGACCCACGGTCGTGGCCTACCCGGTAGCGCGACGGTAGGTACCGACCGTTGGTCGGTACCCACGCCCATCAGAACCCGAGGTCCACACCCGGCAGCAACGGCTGCAGCTGGTCGCGGAACAACGTCTTGACGCGCTCCAGCGCCGCTTCATCGTCGGCCTCGAAGCGCAGCACCAGCACCGGCGTGGTGTTGGACGCGCGCAGCAGCCCCCAGCCATCGGGGAAATCGGCGCGCAGGCCGTCGATGGTGGACAGGCGAGCGCTCGCGAACGGCGACTCGTCCACCTGTGCGGCCGATACGAACAACGACACCAGTGCATGCGGGGTGCCCGATTCCACCGGCACCTTCAGCTCCGGCGTGGACACGCTGTCGGGCAATTCGTCCAGCACCTCCGACGGCGTCTCCTCGCGCTGGGCCAGGATCTCCAGCAACCGCGCGGCCGCATACAGGCCATCGTCGAACCCGAACCAGCGCTCCTTGAAGAAGAAGTGCCCGCTCATCTCGCCGGCCAGCTCGGCATCGGTTTCGCGCATCTTCGCCTTCATCAGCGAATGCCCGGTCTTCCACATCAGCGGGCTGCCGCCATTGCGCAGCACGTAGTCGGACAGCTTGCCGCTGCACTTCACGTCGTAGATGACCAGCGCGCCCGGGTTGCGCATCAGCACGTCGGCCGCGAACAGCATCAGCAACCGGTCGGCATAGATGATCTTGCCTTCGCGGGTGACCACGCCCAGGCGGTCGCCGTCGCCGTCGAAGGCCAGGCCGATGTCCGCGTCGAAGCGCTTCACCGTCTGGATCAGGTCTTCCAGGTTGTGCGGGTCGCTCGGGTCCGGGTGGTGGTTGGGGAAGGTGCCATCCACATCGCAGTACAGCGGAATGACCTCCGCGCCGATGGCTTCCAGCAGCGGCTGGGCCAGTTCGCCGGCCACGCCGTTGCCGGCGTCGGCCACCACCTTCAGCGGGCGGTCCAGCTGCACGTCGTCGGCGATGCGCTGGATGTAATCGGCGTTGACCTCGCGCTGCTTCAGGCTGCCCGGCTCGGCGGCCACGTGCAGCTGGCCGTCGCGGATGCGCTGGAACAGTTCGGTGATGGCGTCGCCGGAGAGCGTTTCGCCGCCCACCACGATCTTGAAACCGTTGTAGTCCGGCGGGTTGTGGCTGCCGGTGACCGCCACGCAGCTGCCCGCACGTAGGTGGTAGCTGGCGAAGTACACCACCGGAGTGGGCGCCAGCCCGATATCGATAACATCGCAGCCGGCGCGGCGCAGGCCCTCGATGAGCCCGGCACTCAGTTCCGGGCCGGACAGGCGGCCATCGCGTCCCACCACGATCTCGCGCAGGCCCTGCACCTGCAGCACAGAGCCGATGGCCTGGCCGATCAGCGCGGCCACCTGCGGGGTGAGCTCGCGCCCGACCACGCCGCGGATGTCGTAGGCGCGGAAGATACCGGCCGGCACGTCCTGCCCCGCTACGCCGGGCACCGGCGGCGGACCGCCTTCGGCCACGGCCGGCACCACCGCCAGCGGCACCTGTTCCAGGCTTTCGCGCAGTGTGGGGCCGTCTTCTTCGGTGGCGTCTTTCGACGCGCGCCGGCGCGGCATCGGCACCTTGCCCTTGCCGAACTGCAACATGCCGGCGATGGCCAGAAGCAGCACCGCCACCACCGCGCTGGGAATGGCACCCAGCCCCAGCGGGCCCGGTTCAATATCCGGCACGGCCGCGGCCAGGCGCAGCCCGCTCTTGCCGATCGGGCGCGCCAGCGCCTCGGCACCGTCGGCCAGGCCCGCGTTGCCCTGTTCAATCACGTTGTGGTTGCCCTGCCGCAGGGCCACATAGCCCGCGCCCGGCACGCGCACCTGGTCGAAGGTGGCGGTGAGCCGCAGCAGCGGCTGGCGCACGTACACCAGCGCCGGCCCTTGCGTGCCCAGTACCACCGGCACCGCCAGGCCAAGGCGCTGGCCGCCGGCATCGCGCACCACGCGTGCCACCACCGCGTTCTGGGCGTTGGCCGCTTCCAGCAGCGCCAGACGCGAGTAACCGAAGGCCTTCGGGTCGGCATAGGCCGCGTCCAGGCTGGCGGGGATGACCTGCACCTCTTCGGTGCCCGGCCAGCCTTCGCGGATGGCCACGGCCGTGGCTTCGCCGTCGCCGTTGCCCAGCGCCGTGGCCACGCGCTCGCTTTTCATCAACTTGCGCAGCTGGTCCAGCTGGCCGTTCAAGGCCGCCTGCACCCCGCCCACAATCTGGTCACGCGACTGTTCCAGCTCCGTGCCCACCGAGGCCTGCCGCCACTGCCGCACCGCGCTCCAGCCAAACCATGCGGCCAGCAACACCAGCGCGGCCACCACCAGTGGCCCGGTGCGCTTGCTTGCCAGCTTCGGTTGCCCTTCCGCCTTCGCCTTGCTCATGGAACTTCCCCCTGGTCAGCGCACCCCGGTATGGCCGAATCCACCCGTTCCCCTGGCGCTGTCGGTGAAAGTATCTACTACCTGCAGCCCCACGCGTGCGATGGGCAGCACAACCAGCTGCGCGATGCGGTCGCCCGGCTGCAGCGTGAAGGCCTCGCGGCCACGGTTCCACGCGCTGATCAGCAGCGGGCCCTGGTAATCGGCGTCGATCAGCCCGGTGCCGTTGCCCAGCACGATGCCGTGGCGATGGCCCAGCCCTGAGCGCGGCAGCACCACGGCGGCCAGGTTCGGGTCGGCAATGTGGATGGCGATACCGCTGGGAATCAGCGCCGTATCGCCCGGCTGCAGGGTGAGCTCGGTTTCCAGCGCCGCGCGCAGGTCCAGCCCGGCGCTGTGCTCGGTGGCATAGGCCGGCAGCGGCCAGGTATCGCCGAAGCGCGGGTCGAGCAGCTTTACCTGCAACGGCTGAAGGGTGGAATCAACGCTCATGCGTGCAACCTCTGGGCAATCAGGGACAACAGTTGTTCGGCCAGCAGCGCCTTGGAGGTACCGGGGAACACCTGTTCGCCGCCCTGCCAGTAGGCCGTGGCCGCGTTTTCATCACTTTCGAAACCGCCGGTGGCAATGCCCACCTGGTTGGCAATCACCAGGTCCAGGCGCTTGTCCACCAGCTTGCCGCGCGCGTACTTCTCCACATCGTGGGTTTCGGCGGCAAAGCCGACCACCAGCTTCAGCGCGTTGGTCTGCGCGGCCACCTCGGCCAGGATGTCCGGCGTGCGCACCAGCTCCAGCGTGAGGGTCTGGGTGCCGACGGTCTTCTTCAATTTCTGCGGGGCCACCTGGCGCGGGGTGTAATCGGACACCGCCGCCGCACCTATATAGATGTCGGCCGGCAGCGCGCCCAGCACGGCCTCGCGCATCTGCGAGGCCGAGCGCACATCCACCCGCTGCACCCCGGCAGGGGTGGGCAGCTGCACCGGGCCACTGACCAGCACCACCTGCGCGCCCTGGCGCACGGCGGCCGCGGCCAGCGCATAGCCCATCTTGCCGCTGCTGCGGTTGCCCACGTAGCGCACCGGGTCCAGGTCTTCATAGGTGGGGCCGGCGCTGATGACCACGCGCAGACCCTTGAGCTGCTGCTCGGGCGCGGCGTCGGCACCGGCCGGCGCCTGCAGCGCGGCCAGTGCCGCAACAATCGCATTGGGTTCGGTAAGCCGGCCCGGGCCGGATTCGCCTTCGGCCAGCGGGCCGTCTTCCGGCCCGATCACCTGCGCGCCGCGCTGGCGCAGCAGGGTGATGTTGGCCTGCGTGGCCGGGTGCTGCCACATGCGGTGGTTCATGGCCGGGCACACGGTGAGCGGCGCGGTGGTGGCCAGGCACAGTGTGGTGACCAGGTCATCGGCGTTGCCGTGGGCCAGCCGCGCCAGCAGATCGGCGGTGGCTGGGGCCACGACGATGCGATCGGCCCAGCGCGCCAGCTCGATGTGGCCCATGGCCTGCTCGGCGGCGCTGTCCCACAGGGTGGTGCGGGTGGGCTGGCCGGACAGGGCCTGGAAGCTCAGCGGGGTGACGAACTGCTGGGCCCCGGCGGTCATGGCGACCTGCACCTGGGCCCCGGCATCGCGCAGGCGACGCACCAGTTCCAGCGACTTGTAGGCGGCGATGCCGCCGCCGACGCACAACAACAGCTTCTGGCCTTGCAGCGGGCGCGCGGACGCCGGAGAAGCCTGGGGGGAGTCAGCCACCTGCGAATTTCCTGTCGAACTGAGGCGATTAGCTTACCTGATGGGGTGCGGGCGGCTCATGCCTCAGGGGCATGAGGGGGGTGTTTTTGGTCATGAGGGTGCAGGGCTGCCTCCCTTGATTGTTGGCCTGCGCAGCAGATGGAACTGCCTGAGCCAGGATGCCAACTCCGGAAGGTGACCCCGTGGTTTTAGTCGTTAAAAAAGGATGCTTTAATAACGCTCGCGGCTGGGAAAGGTTTCTTTCGCAGCTGAAACCGTATCCAAAGGAACCTTGTCATGCCGCGCATCACTGGGACCTATGCGACAACCGCCGTTGGCGGCGAGAACGTTCGCGCGTTCGTGCCTCACGCCCTCCCGCCCGGAGATCCGGTTCTTTCCCCCACCGCGTACATGGAGCAGAACGCCCGCGCCGAAGTAGCGTTGACGCGCTTGTCCGGCATGGCCGGGCTGGTGGCCTCCAGCAACTGGCTGATCTATGCCGCCATCCGCAAGGAGGCCTTGCTTACCTCGCAGCTGGAAGGCACCCAGGCCACACTGACCGACGTGCTGGATGAGGAAGCCGGTATGACGGTGACCAATGCCCAGGATGTGGAAGAAGTTACGAATTACCTGCTGGCGTTCAACTACGCGCGCGAGCAGCTGCGTAACCCTACCGGTCTGCCCGTATCACTGCGGCTGCTGACCGAGTCCCACCGGGTGCTGATGACGGGCGTGCGTGGCGCCACCAAGCAGCCGGGGGCCGTGCGCACTACACAGAACTGGATTGGTGGAAGCCGGCCAGGCAATGCGAGCTTCGTTCCACCGCCCGCTCAGGAAGTGGGGCCCGCACTCAGCGCGCTGGAGCGCTATATCCACCAGCCGGAGCACACGTTGCCGCCCCTGGTGCGCGTGGCGTTGGTGCATGCGCAATTCGAGACCATCCATCCCTTCCTGGACGGCAACGGCCGCATTGGGCGCCTGCTCATCGCTATGTTGCTGGAAGAGTGGAAGTTGATGCCCGAGCCGTTGTTGTATGTGTCTGGTTACCTGAAACGACACCAGCGGGTGTACTACGACCGGCTTTCCGCCATTCGAGATGACGGTGACTGGGAAGGCTGGGTGAGCTTCTTTCTGGAGGCCGTGGAGGCCGCTGCTGATGAGGCGCAAAGCAGCATCGTTGCCCTTGCCGCATGCATCGCCGAGGATCGGAAGCGCGTGCTTGCACTGGGTACCAGTACGTTGGCGACGCTTCGGTTGTTCGAGCTGCTTCCCACCATGCCGAGAATCAACATTGATCGCGCGGCGCAGGTGCTGGAGGTGAGTGCCCCTACTGCGGCGAAGGCCATCAATGGATTGCAGGTGGCTGGGGTGTTGGAGGAGACGACGGGCCGGGCGCGGAACCAGAGCTTCTTGTATGCGCGGTATGTGCGGCTTTTAATGGACTGAGGGGACGGATCTATGAAATGGCAGAGCAGCTAGCCAACCTCAAGAGCATTCTCTCCGCATATCTGTAGAAATAATCTTTTTGACTGGATCAAACAGCCTGCCGAACAGCCATCCAGTGTGCCCACGCGCAACCCTTATCAGAGGACGCGGCATATTCTGATTGGCTGGGCATACGTGTTTCTCGACACTTGAGCCATGGCAATCAAAGACTGGCCCAAGGACGAGCAACCGCGCGAGAAGCTGCTGGCGCGTGGCCCCGCAGCGCTTTCGGATGCTGAGTTGCTTGCCCTGTTCATGGGCACCGGCTGTAAAGGCTTGGACGTCATGGAGAACGCACGCCTTCTCCTCAAGGAACACGGCCCCTTGCGCCTACTGCTTGATATGAGCGCGCAGAAGCTGAGGAAACTGCCCGGGCTCGGCCCGGCACGGGCGTGCAAGCTGGTCGCCGCACTGGAACTGGCCGACCGCCATTTGCGTGCGAAGTTGGACCTGGGTGAAGGCATGTGCGATCCCAAGGCAGCCATGCGTTACTTCAAACAGCGGCTTCGCGGGCGCCCCCATGAGGTCTTCGCCGTCATGTTCTTGAACACCCGCAACCACATGCTGGCGTTCGAGGAACTCTTCAACGGTACGATCGATGCGGCGGCGGTCTACCCGCGCGAAGTGGCACGCCGCGCCCTGTTCCACAACGCGGCAGCGGTGATCATCGGCCACAACCACCCCTCTGGCAGCGCCGAACCGTCCGCCGCCGACCGGGACATCACCCGCCATCTGGAAAAGGCCCTGCCGCTGGTCGGCGTTCGCCTGCTGGACCACGTAGTAGTAGGCGAAGGCACCCCCGTCTCCATGGCTGAACGAGGCTGGATCGGACCCACCCTGTCCTTCCGGGGCTGAACGCCTCAGTCAGCCCCAATACCCCGGTCCGCAGCCCCGAAAGCGGCCCCAAGGCCCCTCAAGCCCCCCTGCCCCAACCCCGTTCAATGGATCGGCGCGCCATCTAGGCTAAAATTGCCGATTCCGCCGCTCCAGTCCCAAAGCAGGCCTTGTGAAAAATCTCCTCCGCGCCCTGATCAGCCAAGGCATCGAAGCCTTGCGCGCCAACGGCACTCTGCCGGCCGATACCCTGACCCCGGAATTTGTGGTCGAACGCCCGAAGACCCGTGAGCACGGCGATTTCGCCACCAATGCCGCGATGCTGCTGGCCAAGCCGGCGCGCAGCAACCCGCGCGCCCTGGCCCAGGCGCTGCTGGATGCGCTGCCCAAGAGCAATGACGTGCTGCGCGTTGAAATCGCCGGCCCGGGCTTCATCAATTTCCACCTCGCCCCCAGCGCCTACCAGCGCGAAGCGGCCAGCGTGCTCAAGGAAGGCGCCGATTACGGCCGCAACCTGAGCGGCAACGGCCGTACCGTGGGCGTGGAGTATGTGTCGGCCAACCCCACCGGCCCGCTGCACGTGGGCCATGGCCGCGCCGCCGCCATCGGCGACTGCCTGGCGCGCCTGCTGGATGTGAACGGCTGGAACGCCAAGCGCGAGTTCTACTACAACGACGCCGGCGTGCAGATCGAGAACCTGGCCCTGTCCACCCAGGCGCGCGCCAAGGGGCTCAAGCCCGATGACGCCGGCTGGCCGGAAGGCGGCTACCGCGGCGATTACATCCAGGACGTGGCCAACGCCTACCTGGCCGGCGCCACGGTGGAGCTGGAAGGCCACGCGGTGGTGGGCGAGCGCGACCCGGACAACCTGGATAGCATCCGCCGCTTCGCGGTGGCCTACCTGCGCAACGAGCAGAACCAGGACCTGGCGGCGTTCGGGGTGGATTTCGACATCTACTTCCTGGAAAGCTCGCTGTACAAGGACGGCAAGGTGGAAGAGACCGTTGCCCAGCTGAAGGCGGCCGGCCACACCTATGAGGAGGGCGGCGCGCTGTGGCTGCGCTCGACCGACTTCGGTGACGACAAGGACCGCGTAATGCGCAAGTCCGACGGCACCTACACCTACTTCCTGCCGGACGTGGCCTACCACCTGAGCAAGTGGCAGCGCGGCTATGAGCGCGCCATCACCGAGCTGGGCGCAGACCACCACGGCTCGCTGGCGCGCGTGCGCGCCGGTCTGCAGGCGCTGGACGTGGGCATTCCCAAGGGCTGGCCGGAATACGTGCTGCACCAGATGGTGACGGTGATGCGCGGCGGCGAGGAAGTGAAGCTGTCCAAGCGGGCCGGCAGCTACCTGACCCTGCGCGACCTGATCGAGGAAGCCGGCCGCGATGCGACCCGCTGGTTCCTGATTGCGCGCAAGCCGGATTCGCAGCTGACCTTCGATATCGACCTGGCCCGTGCGCAGAGCAACGACAACCCGGTGTTCTACGTGCAATATGCGCACGCCCGGGTGTGCAGCCTGCTGCGCCAGGCCCAGGAGAAGGGTCTGAGCTACACGCCGGGCGAAGGCCTGGCGGGTGTGGCGTCGCTGAACGACGATGCCTCGCTGTGGCTGATGATTGAGATGTCGCGCTTCCCGGAAGTGGTGGAAGCGGCCGGTATCGCGCTGGAACCGCACCTGATCGCGCAGTACCTGCGTGAATTGGCGCACGCCTTCCACACGTGGTATCACGGCACGCAGGTACTGGTGGCTGACGACGCCGAACGCAATGCCAAGCTCACGCTGGCCTGCGCGGCGCGCCAGGTGCTGGCCAATGGTCTGAACGTCCTGGGCGTTTCCGCCCCGGAAAAAATGTAAGCAGTGGAGAAGCAGTAAATGGCAGCACGACGCGGCAAGAGCCAGGCGCGACGCAACAGCAACCAGGGCACGCCGGGATGGGTGTGGCTGGTGGCCGGTGTGGCGATTGCGGCCGTAGTGTTTTTGGCAGCACCGAACCTGTTCAAGAGCGACGGTGACGGCTTCCTGCGGGTAGGCCCGCAGCCGAACCCGAATGCCCAGCCGGCCCCGGTGAGCGAAGCCGACACCGACGTGGGCGCCGAACTGCCCAAGCCGGGCGCGGTGGCCAAGCCTGCCGAACCGGCCAAGCCGGCGGCGACGCAGTACGACTTCTACACCTTGCTGCCCGGCAAGGAAGTGGAAATGTCCGATGCGGAGTTGGCGGCCAGCGCGCGCGCCGAAGACCAGCGCCGGGCCAAGGCCGAAGCGCAGCGCGCGCAGGCGGCGTTGGAAGGACGTCCGGTGCCGGCGGCTGCGGCAACGCCAGCGGCCACTGTCGCCACGGCAACGCCGGCCCCGGTTACCGCGTCGCCGTTGCCAGCCCCCGTGGCCGAGCGCCCGGCGGCCACCACGGCACCGGCGGCAACGCCTGCGCAGACGGCGGCGGCTACCCCGGCAGCACCGAAGCCGGCGGCGACTGCGACGGCAACACCTGCTGCGGCGGCGGCTGAGCCGGCGGCCAGCAACGTGCGTTACATCCTGCAGGCCGGTGCGTTTGGTGCGTCTGGCGATGCCGAGGCGACCAAGGCCAAGCTGGCGATGATTGGTCTGGCAGCGCGGGTGGAATCGGCGCAGATCAACGGCAAGACGGTGTACCGCGTGCGCATGGGGCCGTATGGCAGCGCAGGCGAGCTGGCAGAAGCCAAGCAGAAGCTGGATGGGACCGGGCTTCAGGCGATGGCGATCAAGGCGCAGTAGCCGCGCGCCGCGCGACTACCCCAAGGTTGCGCTACGCGAAACCTCGGGCCCCTGCTGGTACCTCCACATCCCCGCGCCTGCCGGCGCGCCCCCTTGCACTCCAAGGGGGCTGTTGCTCCAGATGCAACTTGGACGCCGACCCTTGGGTCGGCGTTCTTGTTTCAGGCAGCCCCCCCCTCGCTGGCGACCACCTGGCAGTGCGCTATCGTCCATGCATGTCTTCCTGCCCCGACCCTGCTGAGCCTCCTGGCGTTGCCGGTGCCACCGGCCGCTACCGCGAATGGACGCCGCCGGCTGCGCTGCGAGGCTGCTTCGGGCAGCTGTGGCGCAGCGATCTGCCGGTGGGGCACAGCGGTGAGGTGGCGGTGCTGCCCGACGGTTGCGTGGATATCCTTTGGCGCGACGGGCGGCTGTATGTGGTGGGGCCGGATGTGGTGGCCGCGCACCCGCAGCTGACACCAGGTGCGCAGGTGTTGGGCGCGCGGTTTCAGCCGGGTGCGGCGCGGGCGTGGCTGGGGGTGCCGCTGGGCGAGATGGTGGGTATGGCCGTGGAGCTGGATGCGGTGCTGGGGCCGCAGGCGCGGCAGATGGCGGCGCGCTTGAATGACGTGGGCGATGGCGATGCGCGGCAGCGGTTGTTTGCGCAGGCGCTGGCTGGGCTTCCCCGCTCTACCGGGGGGCGCCACGCGGTGGCGGCGCGGGTGTTCGGGCAGGTGCGGGCCGGGGGCCACGATCTGGCCGCGATCGGTTCGGCGCTGCAGGTGAGCACGCGCAGCCTGCGCCGGTTGAGCCATGAGCAGTTTGGCTATGGGCCGAAGATGCTGGAGCGGATTCTGCGGCTGCAGCGCTTCCTGGCGCTGGCCCGGGCGCGGCCCGGGGATGGGCTGGCGGGGATGGCGGCGGATGTGGGCTATGCCGACCAGTCGCACCTGAGCCGCGAGGTACGGGCGTTGGCGGGGATCGGGGCGGCGCAGCTGTGCGCGCAGTGGCGTAGCTGACTGGCCGTTTTGTTCAAGACCGGCGCGGCCGCGGTGGCGATGCTGGGCCTCCTTTCAACGAGATGCCCGCATGAGCACGGCACACGGCAACGATCGCCGAATCGACAACATTGAATTCAACGTGGCTGACATCGCGCGCAGCAAGGCCTTCTACGGCAGCGTGTTTGGCTGGTCGTTCACCGATTACGGCCCGCGGTACACCGAGTTCGACGATGGCCGGTTGCGCGGTGGGTTCACCACGGGTGAGCCGGTGCGGCCCGGTGGGCCGTTGGTGATTGTGTATGCGGAGGATCTGGCCGACACGCAACGGCGGGTGGAAGCGGCCGGGGCGGAGGTGTGCCGGGCGACGTTCGCGTTTCCGGGTGGGCGGCGGTTTCATTTCCGCGATCCGGATGGGTATGAGTTGGCGGTGTGGACAGCCGCCTGAGGTAGAGCCGACCGTTGGTCGGCTGCCGTCAGCGGTGGGTATGCGCCGAGAGCAGCCGACCAACGGTCGGCTCTACCGGTTCGGGTATGCGGCCGAGGTGTTGGCCCATTCGGGTGTGCGGCCGAGGTGTTGACCCGTTCGGGTGCGTGGCCGAGGGGGTGGCCAGCGGTGCCCTTGGATCAGTCGCGCGCGACCTGGAAACCGGCGAACGACTGGCTTACCGGCATCAGTTCCAGGCGGTTGATGTTGAGGTGCGCCGGGAGGTTGGCCACCCAGAAGATCTGCTCGGCGATGTCGTCGGCGGTCATCGGGTTGGCGCCGGTGTAGAGGGTGTCCGAGGCGGCCTGGTTGCCGTGGGTGCGCACCAGGGTGAACTCGGTTTCGGCCATGCCCGGCTCGATGGTGGTGACGCGCACGCCGGTGCCGTGCAGGTCGGCGCGCAGGCCGAGCGAGAACTGGCTGACGAAGGCTTTGGTGCCACCGTAGGCGTTGCCGCCCGGGTACGGGTACACGCCGGCCACCGAGCTGATGTTGATGATGGCGCCCTTGCGCTCCACCAACTGCGGCAGCAGGCGGTGGGTCAGGGTGACCAGCGCGGTGACGTTGGTGTCGATCATGGTGCGCCAGTCGTCCAGCGAGGCGCTCTGCGCCGGGGCGGTGCCCTGGGCGAGGCCGGCGTTGTTGACCAGCAGGTCGATGGCGGCGAAGTCGGCCGGCAGGGCGGCCAGCGCGGCCTCCATGGCGGCGCTGTCGCGCACGTCGAAGACGGCCGCATGTACGCGCTCGGGACCGTAGGCGTCGACCAGCGGCTGCAGCCGTTCAGCACGGCGGCCGGTGGCGATGACGCGCCAGCCAGCCTGGGCGAAACGATGGACGGCGGCAGCGCCAAAGCCGGAGGTGGCGCCAGTAATCAGAGCGGTACGGGTCATCGGGGTACTCCGTGGGAATCACGGGTATTTTCGCACCGATGCGGGGGGTGTGTGCCGGGGGAAAGGCGACGTACCGCGCGGGGCGGGATCGCGTAGAGCCGGGCTCTGCCCGGCTTGCCGAAATCTGGAGCAGCCGGGCAGAGCCCGGCTCTACGTGGGGTGGTGGAGATCCCGGATAGCCGGGCAGAGCCCGGCTCTACGTGGGGTGGTGGAGATCCCGGATAGCCGGGCAGAGCCCGGCTCTACGTGGGTGGTGGAGATCCCGGATAGCCGGGCAGAGCCCGGCTCTACGCGATCAGCGGATGCGGAAGACGCGGGCCTTGGGCAGGTCTTCGTCTACCTGCAGGAACCAGCGGCCGGCGATGCCCGGTACGACGACGATGGCCGGGTTGCTGCGGCTGGCCTTGAGCTTCATCTCGCCCTTGAGCACCTGCCACTGCTGGCCGTTGTCGAGGGTGAACACGGTGCCGGGGGCCCAGCCGTCCACCTGGCCGGTGACCTTGGCGGTGATGGGGCCGTCGTCCAAGCCCGGGAACATGGGCGCGGGGGTGGGCGCGCCGGGCGCGGCCACCGGCGGAGCCGGGCTGCGGGCATCGGCCTCGCGCAGCAGGCGGTTCAAGGTCTGCAGCTGGGCCGGGCTGAGCCCTACTTGGGCCAGTTCCTGCGGGTCCACGCGCTGTTCGATTGCCACATACGGAGCCTGGGCGGCGGCCGTTGCGGCCAGCCAGACCATGCCCACACCCGCCAGAACCTGCCACCTGCGCATTGCCTGCTCCACTGCCTGTTGATGCTCGATGGCGGCACTGTGCTGCACTTTCATGGCAGCCAGATGACAGCATGGCCGGTCGCGCCGGGTGCTGAGGCCGGCAGGGGGTAAAATGGCGGCCAGCCGCGCAGCCGCGCCGGCGGTATTGGACGTCACATGATCAACAACGATGTACTGCGCAGCATCCGCTACATGCTCGACCTCAGCGACGGCATGATCGCCGACACCTGTGCCCTGGCCGACCCGGCCTTCGTGATCGACAAGGCCGACGTGGCCGGTTGGCTGCGCAAGGAAGACGAGGAAGGCTTCGTGGCCTGCGACGATCGCACCCTGGCGCACTTTCTGGACGGGCTGATCGTGCACTTCCGTGGCCGCGACGAGAGCCAGCCGCTGCGCCCGGTGGAAAAGCGCATCACCAACAACCTGGTGCTGAAGAAGCTGCGCGTGGCCTTCCAGCTGAAGGACGTGGACATGCACGAGATCTTCCAGCAGGCCGGTTTCCCGGTGTCCAAGCCGGAACTGTCGGCGCTGTTCCGCCAGCCGGACCACAAGAACTACCGCGCCTGCGGCGACCAGCTGCTGCGCAACTTCCTGAAGGGCCTCACCCTGCGCGTGCGCGGCGCCTAAGCCCCACGCCAGCACGTGGCTCCGCCTGCGGGGCCACGTGCTGCAGCAGTTCCTGCATGAAGGCCCGCGCCGCCGGCGTGGGCAGCCGCGACCACACCGCATGCACGCGCCGCACGGGCGCATCCTGGATGGCCACCCGCGCCACGCCGGTAAAGCCGGCGGCGATGGCCACCGGCACGATGCCCACCGCCAGCCCCTGCTGGACGAAGCGCTCGATGAGCGACATGTGGTTGATCTCGAACGGCACCCGATGCGGCAACCCGGCGGCGGCGAAGGCTTCGTCGGTCTGGCGGCGTGCGCCACTGCCGTATTGGAAATCCACCAGCGGCAGCTCGGCCAGGGTGGCCAGCGACAGGCGTTTGCGGCTGGCCAGCGGGTGGCTGGGCGGCAGCACGGCCACCATGGATTCTTCGGCCAGTAGCCGGTGGCAGGCCCCGTCGATGGCGGTGCCGGGCGACAGGCCCACCAGCGCGACATCGACGCGGCGCTCGCGCACGTCTTCCATCAGCACTTCGCTCTTGTCCATGCGCAGGCGGAATTCCACCTGCGGGTAACGCGTGTGGAAGGCGGCCAGGCAGGCCACCAGGTCCACGGCGGTCAGCGAGGTGATCTGGCCGATGGTGAGGGTGCCGCGCACCTGGCCGGCCACGGCGGCCACGTCTTCGCGCAGGTGCCGCAGCGAATCCAACACCTGGCGGGCGTGGCTGAGCAGCGCTTCGCCGGCCGGGGTGACCCGCACCTGGCGCGGCAGGCGTTCGAACAGGGTGGCCTGCAGTTCTTCTTCAAGATGGGCGATCTGGTGGCTGAGCGCGGACTGCACCACGTGGCAGCGCGCGGCGGCGCGGGTGAAGTTGCGCTCTTCGGCCAGGGCCACGCAGAACTCGAGCTGTTTGAGGTTCACGCCGGCATCTCCATTACGCATCTATTTTTCAGATGCGTTGGATGATAACTATTCATTTCCATCATCGCGAAGGGAGGCGGACACTGGCGTCCCCCTGGAGCCTGGACGCCTCATGACCGCCGATGTACACACCCCATTGAGCCGCTGGCAGGTGCTGTTGATGGCCTTTGCCACCGGCGTGGCGGTGGCCAGCAATTACTACGCCCAGCCGCTGCTGCACACCATTGCCGGCGAGTTCGGGGTGTCGTTCGGGCGCGCGGGCACGCTGGTGACGGCGGCGCAGCTGAGCTATGGCGTGGGCGTGGTGCTGCTGGTGCCGCTGGGCGACATGTTCGAGCGGCGGCGGTTGATCGTGGTGATGTCGTTGTTGTCGGCGTCGGGGTTGGTGGTGAGCGCGTTGAGCCATGAGTTCGCCTGGCTGCTGGTGGGTACGGCGATCACCGGGTTGTTCTCGGTGGTGGCGCAGGTACTGGTGCCGTTCGCGGCGACATTGGCGCGGCCGGAAGAGCGTGGCCGGGTGGTGGGAACGGTGATGAGCGGGCTGCTGCTGGGCATTCTGCTGGCGCGCACGGTGGCCGGGGCGTTGTCGTCGCTGGGCGACTGGCGCTGGGTGTACTGGATGGCGGCGGGCACGCTGGTGCTGACCACGTGGGTGCTGTATCGCACGTTGCCGCGTTTCCATCAGCACGCGGGCTTGAGTTACGGCGCGTTGCTGCGTTCGATCGGCACGCTGTTCGCGCAGGAGCCGGTGTTCCGGTTGCGCACGCTGCTGGGGGCGTTGAGTTTTGCGATGTTCGCGATGTTCTGGACGCCGCTGGCCTTCCTGCTGGCGGGCGCGCCGTACCACTACAGCGATGCGACGATTGGGCTGTTCGGGCTGGTAGGCGCGGCGGGCACGCTGGCCGCCGGTGTGGCCGGCCGGATGGCGGACCGTGGCAAGGCGGCGTTGGCGACTACACTGGCGCTGGTGCTGCTGGCGGCGTCATGGTTGCCGCTGGGCTTTTCGACGCAGTCGCTGGTGGCGCTGGTGGTGGGCGTGCTGGTGCTGGACCTGGCGGCGCAGCTGCTGCACGTGAGCAACCAGAACGTGGTGTTCGCACTGCGGCCGGAGGCCCGCAACCGGCTCAATGCGGGGTACATGACCGGGTACTTCATTGGCGGGTCGTTGGGGTCGCTGGTGTCGGCGCAGGTGTATGGCGCGTTCGGGTGGACCGGGGTGTGCGTGACCGGCGCGGGCGTGGCCGCGGTGGCGATGGCGGTGTGGGCGATGGCGGTGATGCGCCGGTAGAGCCGACCGTTGGTCGGCTGCATTTGCGCGCCGCCCGGTAGAGCCGACCGTTGGTCGGCTGCGTTGCGTGTCGCCGGGGGCAGCCGACCAACGGTCGGCTCTACCGGATGGGGTGTGTGCCCGGCGGTCGGAATACCGCGCGGGGTGGGTGGGCGCCCGTCAGAAGGCGGTTTGTACGGCGAACTCGACGCGGGAGCCTGCGATGCCGGGGAACAGGCGTTTGGCGGCGGTGTCTGTGTCGTGCGCGGTGAGGCGCAGTTCCCACGGGCCGTGCACCTTCCAGATGGCGCTGAGCTGGCCGTGCAGGTAATCGTCGGCCTGCGCGCTGGCCAGCCAGTAATGGCCCACCGCCGCTTCCAGACGCCACTGCTCGCCCAGCGGCAGGCGGGCGCCCAGTTGGGCGTAGGTGCCGGTGTGGCCGCCGGCCAGCGCGTCGTCGGACACGCCTACCTGCAGCCAGTAGCGCTGCTGCCAGGTGAGGGTGCTGTTGAGCTCGGTCCAGTTCAGGTCGACGTTGCTGGACGGATAGAGGTAGCGGGTGAGGTTGACGTCCAGCGCCCAGTCCTGGCCCAGCGCCCCGCTCCACCCGGCCACCACGTCAAACTCGCTGCGTGCGCCGTTGTCGGGCTGGAACGACACCCCTGAGCCCCACACCGAGGCGTACCAGCCGCTTTCGCTGCCCAGTTTGACGCCCGCCTGTGCGGCCGGGTCGCCGTCACTCTGCGAGCTGCCGCGCCAGACGTAATCGGTGGTGAGGGTCGCATTGCCCTCCACCGCGGCCGCCGCCGCACCACTCATCACCAGGCCCAGCAGCAGCACGCTGCAGCGGCGCACGACGCGCCCTTTCATCTGTTCAACCACCACGGTAAGCACTCCATCGGACGGCGGCGCCGTCGAGGTGGGCAGTGTTCCCGCAGGGGCCGTAAAGCCGCCATGCCGCAGCGACGGCAGGGGCGCAAAATCAGCGTAAATCCTGCGTCCACGATGCCGCACAGGGGCCGCGCTATCATGGCCGCTCTGACCTGTTGCGAGTAATGGCGTGGACGCGATCCTGACCCCGGTATCGATTGGCGAGCTGATCGACAAGATCACCATTCTGGAAATCAAGGCCGAGCGCATCAGCGATGCCGGCAAGAACGCCAACGTCCGCAAGGAACTCGATGGCCTGTGGCCGCTGTGGCAGCAGCAGCTGGCCAGCCAGCCGGGGCTGGATGCCCTGAAGGATCAGCTGAAGGCGATCAACGTGCGCATGTGGGACATCCAGGACCAGCTGCGCGACAAGGAAGCGGCCCAGGTGTTCGACGATGCGTTCATCCAGCTGGCGCGTGGGGTGTACGGCACCAATGGCGAGCGGGTGAAGGTGAAGAACGAGATCAACCGCGTGGCCGGTTCGCAGCTGGTGGAAGAAAAGCAGTACCAGGGCGAGTAAACCGCCCCGCCCGCGCCGGGCTCAGTGCCCGGTGGCGGCCATGAAGCGTTCGCGGTCCTGCTGGGTACGCCGGCGGATTTCGGCCAGCGCTTCGTTTTCGGTGGCTTCCAGCATGGATTCGAACAGGCGCTGGAAGTGGTTGCGCATGGCCAGCCGTGCGGCCGCCGGGTCGCGCGCGCGCAGGGCGTCGAGGATGGCGGTGTGTTCTTCGTCGCGGGCGTCGTCGTCGTTGTGGCAGACGTTGGCATACACCTGCCGCACCCGCGGCAGTTCATTGCGCATGCGCCAGATCAGCTGCACGCAGTGCTCTACCACCGGGTTGCCGGCAATGCGGGCAATGGACAGGTGGAACTGGCGGTCGGCTTCGCTGGCGGCGGCCTCGCCCGAGGCCGGGTCGACCATGGCCGCGATCAGGCCGGCCAGGTCCTGCAGTTCTTCCTCGGTGATGCGGCTGGCGGCCATGGCCGCCGCTTCGGCTTCGATCACCGCGCGGGCGGCGGTGAGGTCGAAGGCAGACACGTCCGGCAGCGCGCCGGGGGCCTGCGACGGGCGCGCCTTCACATACACGCCCGAGCCGGTCTTGATGGTGATCAGCCCCTGCGCTTCCAGCGCGATTTCCGCCTCGCGCACGGTCACCCGGCTGACGCCGAGGCGCTCGGCCAGGTCGCGTTCGCCGGGCAGCCGCGAGCCCGGCGGGAATTCGCCCTTCTCGATCAGCGCGACGATTTCGGCGGCAATGGACTGGTAGAGACGGGGTTCGGACATCATCAAGACCTGGCTGTACGGTGGCTGGGGACCATCATGCGACCCGCGCCCTCAGAGAGCGGCGCGGTTGGGAAAACCGCGCCACTGACCTCAGAAGCGGTAGCGCACCCCGAGATAATAGCGCCGCCCGTAGGTGGTGTACTCGCGGAAGCTGCCCAGGATGGGCATATCCGACACCCGGGGCTCGTCGGTGAGGTTGCTGGCCGACAACGACAGCGACAGGTGCTTGTTCACTTTGTAGGTGGCGCGGAAGTCGAGCGAGCCATTGTCGCGCACGTAGCGGTTCTGCGACGGGTCGCCGACGAACTGCTGGTAATAATCCGAGCGGTATTTATAGATGGCCTGCAGGTCCAGCTTGCCCAGGCCCCAATACACCTGGGCCGAGGCCACGTGCTTGGACAGGCCGAAGATGTTGGCCGGCTCGACGATCCCGGGCGTGAAGACGCCGGTAATGGGGTCGGTGGACTCGCCCAGGCGCAGGTCTTCGGTCTTGAAGTTGGAATGGGCGTAATTGTAGCTGGCCTTCACGCCCAGCCCGGAGAAGATGCCCGGCAGGTAGCTGAAGCTGTGCGAGCCGGTGAGCTCGAAGCCGATCAGGTCGCTTTTCTGATCGCTGGTGGCCAGCTGCTCCACCGGCACGGTGACGCTCTGGCCGTCGATGTCGAAGGTCTCGCCCACCACCACCGGTACCGAGCCGCCGTTGAACTGCTTGTAGTAAATGGCAGTGGACAGCATGGAGTCTTCGTTGGCATACCACTCCAGCGAGACGTCGGCGTTCCAGGACATCAGCGGCTTGGCGCGCGGGTTGCCGGTGGCGGTGATGTTGCCCAGCGCTTCGGCCACCGTGCGGAAATCGGTGTCGGCCTCGTCCAGGGTGAAGCTGCGGCCAAAGCCTTCGGCGGCCAGGTCGGGGCGCGACATGGCGCGGTAGGCACCCACGCGCAGCAGCAGGTCCGGACGCAGTTCGAAGGCGGCGTTGAAGCTGGGCAGCCATTCGGTGTTGCTGGACTTGAGGATCTGCCTGGTGAAGTCCCCGGTGGGGCGCAGGGTCACGCTGCCATCGGGGTTGTTGATGACATCCAGGCCGCTGCGCAGGCCCACCGAGCGCACGTCGGTACGCACGCCGCGCACGCCGATGTTGCCGGTGACCGGCAGGCCGAACCACTCGCTGCTGTAGTCGCCCATCAGGTAGAGGGCGTTGGTTTTCTCGGTGACATCGTTGTTGGCCGGGTCGCGCAGGTCGGCGCTCAGGCCGGTGTCGTCCACGCCGGTGAAGGCGTTGAACAGGCAGCGGCTGTCGAAGCTGGCCCACTGGTCGATGGTGTTGCCGCTGGCGTTGGCCAGGAAGTCCTTCTGCGGGAATTCCTGGCGGCAGGCGCGGTTGGCCGCGCGGATGGCGGCAACATTGGTGGTGGTGATGTCGCGGGTGTCGGTGAAGTCGGTGTAGGTGGCTTCGGAATGGCGCACGCCGCCCTTGATGGCGGTGAAGAAGCCGCTTTCCGGGGTGAACGTCGCATCGAAGCGCTGCGCGCGGATGGTGTGCTCTCGGCTCTGCTGGCGGCGCCGGATCAGCGCCGAATCGGTGTAGTTGTCCGGGTTGTTCACGTCGAACGCCGGATCCAGATAGATGCTGGGCACGTCGCCGCTGTAGTCGTAGGTGTAATCGACATAGCGGGTGTTCTTGATGCCACCCACCGGCTTGCCGTTGACGTCGGTACGGCCGGCGCGCAGGCGGGTGGAACGCTCGATCTGGTCGCGCTGGGTGTTGGAGTAGGACAGGTCGGTGGACAGCGTCCACGCCGGGGTGGGCCGGAAGATGACGTTGAAGCCACCACCGGTGTACTCCTCCTTGCGCTCCAGGAAGTTGCCGGTGGAGTCGATGGTGGTGCTGCCGGTGTGGTGCAGCAGCGCGCCGTCGTCGGTGACCACGCGGTTGTTGAGGTTGCGCATCATCGACGACAGCGACAGGTCCGAGCGGTCTTCGGTGTAATCGCGCTTGGAATGCTGGTAGTCGACGTTCACTTCCACCGTGTCGTTGGGGCGCCACTGCAGCGCGGCGAACTGCGAGTCGCGCTTGTCGTGTTCGATGAACTGGCGGTAGATGCGGCTGCTGGGCACCAGGTAATAGGGCACGCCGTTGGCGACCTGGTTGCCGTTGACCTGGGTGCAGTTGCGGGTGGCGCCCACGGTTTCGCGGCCGTCGCAGGCCACCCACGTGGAGCTGCTGGAGAACATTTCTTCCGGGTTGCTGCCCTGCAGGGCCTGCACGCCCACCGAGACGCCGAGCTTGCCGGCCCCGCCCATGTCGAACTGGTCGATGTAGCTGGCGGTACCGCGCCAGCCCACGCCGTCCTTGTCCTTGAGGCGGTCGTCGTAGTCCTGCCAGGTGCCGCGGCCATCCACCTGGATGGTGCGCTTGCCGTATTCGAGCGGCTTGACCGTTTCCATGTTCACGGTGCCGGCCACGCCGCCTTCGACGAAGTCGGCGCGCTGGGTCTTGTAGATGGCCACGCTGTTGATCAGCTCGGACGGGAACTGGTTGAAGTTCACCGAGCGGTCGCCGCTGCCATTGGTGGCTTCGCGGCCGTTGAAGGTCGACGAGCCCAGGAACGGGCCCAGGCCACGGATCGAGATTTCCGACGCACCGCCCTTCTCGCGATGGGTGGAGGCACCGGTGATGGTTTCGATGGCCTCGCCGATGGACAGGGCCGGCAGGTCGCCGATGTCCTCGGCAGCAAGCACGTCGGACACCACGGTCTCTTCGCGCTTCTTATCGATCGAGGTCTGGATGGTGCCGCGCACGCCGGTCACTTGGACCTGGTCCAGGGTGGTGGGCTGTGCGGGCGGTGCTTCGGCGTCCTGTGCATACACCAGCGGCACGGCCGCGGTGACAGACAAGGCATACAACAGCGCGCCATGCAGCGCGGTGCGGCGGAGGCCTCGTGGCGAGGCCGTACGGCGGTCATGCAACATCGTGATCTCCCTCCCAGGATGGATCGTCCGATTACACGGATTCGATCCGGACAATTCACGGTTGCTGGACCAATGTCAATGAATTGGTACTAAAGTCTACCCCTGTGATCCACCTAGACCACTTTGCACGGTTTTAATGTGCGGATGCAGCAGAAATATGCGCAACCGGCCAACCACATGCACCTAAAGTGGTATGTGATTGTGGTTGACGCGCGCCGCGCCCGACCTGTTACGATCCGGACTCGCGTTGGACGCCACGGTTGATCTGGGAGGGTAAGCCTGTGACCTTGCACCATTCGCATGCGCCATGGGCGCTGCGCCCGCTTGCTGCGGCACTGACCACGGGCCTCGTGTTGGGCGCCCTGCCCGCCTTCGCCGCCGATCACCTGGTCCACGACGCTGCCGCCTATGCGCAGGTGGCCAAGAACCTGCAACCTGGCGACACGGTGATCCTGGCCGACGGCGTGTGGCGCGATACCGACCTGCTTCTGCGCGGCACCGGCAAAATTGGTCAACCAATTAAGTTGACGGCGCAGACCCCCGGCAAGGTGATCCTCAGCGGCCAGTCGCAGCTGCGGCTGGCCGGCAGCTACCTGGAGGTGTCCAACCTGGTGTTCCGCGATGGCTGGGCTCCGGGCAGCGAAGTGGTGTCGTTCCGCGCCTCGTCCAAGGAATGGGCCACCCACAGCCGGGTAACCGGGGTGGTGATCGACGGCTACAACAAGCCGGACCGCCAGCAGTCGGACAACTGGGTGGGCATGTACGGCCAGCACAACCGCTTCGACCACAACCAGCTGGTGGGCAAGACCAACGCTGGCACTACCCTGGTGGTGGTGCGCAACACCACCAGCGGGTTGGACAACCGCCACCGCATCGACCACAACTGGTTCGGCCCGCGCCCCAACCTGGGCAGCAACGGCGGCGAGACCATCCGCGTGGGTACCAGCACCGACTCGCAGTCCAATTCGAACACGGTGGTGGAGAACAACTGGTTCGAGCACTGCGACGGCGAAGTGGAGATCGTGTCCAACAAGTCCGGCGGCAACCTGTACCGCGGCAACGTGTTCTTTGAATCGCGCGGCTCGATGGTGCTGCGCCATGGCCACGGCAACGTGGTGGAGCGCAACGTGTTCCTGGGCAACAACAAGGCCCACACCGGCGGCGTGCGGGTGATCAACCGCCACCAGATCGTGCGCGACAACTATTTCGAAAACATCGCCGGCGACAACTTCGCCGCCGCGCTGGCGGTGATGGCCGGCACCCGCGACGCGCCCCTGAACCGCTACGAGCAGGTTGACGATGCGGTGATCGAGCGCAACAGCTTCATCAACGTGCGCCAGCTGTTCCTGGGCGCGGGGCTGGATGACGAGCGCAACGCCATGCCGGTGAACAGCCGCATGGCCGGCAACCTGTTCATCGGGGATGGCAAGAACGCACTGCTGCGCAGCCAAGGCGACCTGGGCGGCATTGCCTTCAGCGGCAACGTGCAGAGCCCCACCGTGTCGCCCGGCTTCCCGGCCGGCGTAAGCGCGCGCCAGGTCACCCTGCAGCGCGCGGCCAACGGCCTGCAGTACCCGGTGGAGACGGTGGCCGCAGGCGCCCCGCGCGACCTGGCACCGATCGCCCGCGACCAGGTGGGCGTGGCGTGGTACCCGAAGGAACTGAGCACGGTGGCGCTGGATAGTGGCAGCGTGCGCAAGGTGGCCCCGGGCGAGGACACCCTCACCCGCGCCATTGCGGCCAGCGCCCCGGGCGACCGCCTGCAGCTGCAACGCGGCCAGTACCGGGTGGACCAGGTGCTGGGCGTGGACCACCCGCTGAGCGTGATCGGGCCGGCGCGTGGCCAGGCCCGCCTGCAGTTCACCCGCCCCAGCCTGTTCGAGATCCGCGCGGGCGGCGCGTTGAAGCTGTCGCGGCTGGACATCGATGGCGCCCTGGCGCCCGATGCGGCCGGCAACGCGGTGGTGCGCATCGCCCCGGGCAGCCAGGCGTTCAACTACACCCTGCACATTGAAGACAGCCGCATCCACGGGCTGACCGCCAACAAGGCCTTCGACGTGGTCAACGCCGGCAAGGGCAGCCTGGCCGCGCGCATCACACTGCGCAACACCACGGTGGACGACATCAGCGGCAGCGTGATTGCCGCCGCCGCCGAGACCGACGACCTGGGCACCTACAACGCCGAGCAGGTGGAGATTGTGGGTTCGCACTTCACCCGCATCGGCGGGCCGCTGCTGAGCCTGTACCGCGGCGGCACCGACGAGAGCACCTTCGGGCCGTCGCTGCTGTTGCAGGGCAACCAGCTGCAGCAGGTGGGCGTGGCCGATGACACCAGCCTGCGCCTGCAGGGCGTGCAGCAGGCCACGCTGGTGGACAACCAGTTCGCGCACAGCGGCCGCGTGCGCTTCAGCCATCGCGTGGGCGAGCCCCACCTGCGCGTACGCAACAACGTGCTTACCGCCACGGCGGCAATGCAGTCTGATACTCCAGCCGAGACCCTGCCATGACGCGTTCCACGCCCTTGATGCTGCTGCTGGCCGCGTCCTTCAGCGCCGCAGCACTACCCGCCGTTGCCGCGGCACCGGCCGCCACCCAACAACCGGCCAGCGCAGACAGCGCGCCGGTACTGGTGACCGCCGCACAGTGGCAGCAGATGCGCAGCGACGGCACCCGCTACCCGGTGTTCACCAAGGAACAGCAGCGCGCCGAGCGCCTGGTGCGCGGCATGATCAAGGCCGGCATCGATGTGCCGGTGCCCAAGGACAAGGGCGGCGGTTACACCCACGAGCAGCACAAGCGCAATTACCAGGCCATCCAGGCCGCCGGTGCGCTGTACCGGCTGACCGGCGACAAGGTCTATGCCGATTACGCACGCGACCTGCTGCTGGGCTACGCCAAGCTCTACCCGGGCCTCGGCGCACACCCGCAGGGACGCGGCCAGATTCCCGGCCGGCTGTTCTGGCAGACGCTCAACGACTCGGTATGGCTGGTGAGCGCGGTGCAGGGCTACGACGCGATCCGCGACAGCCTGAGTGCCGCCGACCGGAAGACCATCGACGACAACGTGTTCCGGCCGATGGCCGACTTCCTGAGCGGCACGCCGGAGAACTTCGACAAGATTCACAACCATGCCACCTGGGCGGTGGCGGCGGTGGGCATGACCGGGTACGTGCTGCGCGACCCCACCTATGTGGACAAGGCACTGAAGGGCAGCAAGCGCGATGGCAGCGCCGGCTTCCTCAAGCAGGTGGACCAGCTGTTCTCGCCCGATGGCTATTACGAGGAAGGCCCCTACTACCAGCGCTATGCACTGGCGCCGTTCATCCTGTTCGCCAATGCGATCGAGCGCAACGACCCGCAGCAGGGCATCTTCAAGCGCCGTGACGGCGTGCTGCTCAAGGCAGTGGATGCACTGGTGCAGAGCAGCTACGGCGGCTACTTCTTCCCGATCAACGACGCGATCCTGGACAAGGGCCTGGACACTGAAGAGCTGGTGGCCGGCATCGACATCGCCTACGCGCGCACCACCGATGCGCGCCTGTTGTCGGTGGCCAAAGCGCAGAAGCGCGTCCTGCTGTCGCCCGAGGGCCTGCAGGTGGCCCAGGCGCTGGCGCAGGACAAGGCCACGCCGTTCGCGTTCGTGCCCACGCTGCTGCGCGACGGCCCGGACGGCACCGAAGGGGCGCTGGCGATCCTGCGCATGGGCGGTGAGGACGGCCAGGCACTGGTGATGAAGAACACCAAGCAGGGCATGGGCCACGGCCACTTCGACAAGCTCAACTGGCTGTTCTACGACAACGGCCAGCGCGTGGTGACCGACTACGGCGCGGCGCGCTTCCTCAACATCGAGGCCAAGGCCGGCGGCATCTACCTGCCCGAGAACAACAGCTGGGCACGCCAGACCATCGCGCACAACACACTGGTGGTGAACGAGCAGAGCCACTTCGGCGGCGACTGGAAGAAGGGCCAGCCGCTGGCCCCGACGCCGCTGCTGTTTGCCACCCGCGACGACACCCAGATTGCCTCGGCACGCATGGACAGTGCCTACGACGGGGTGAGCTTCACCCGCACCCAGCTGCTGCTGGCTCACCCCTCGCTGGGCGAGCCGGCGGTGCTGGACCTGCTGCGCGTCACTGGCAGCAAGGCGGCGCGCTACGACCTGCCGCTGCACTTCAACGGCCACATCATGGACGTGGGCTTCAAGAGCCAGTCGGCGGTGACCAGCCGTCCGGTGCTGGGCAAAGCCAACGGCTACCAGCACGTGTGGGTGGATGCCTCCAGCGAGCCCAGCAGCGAGGCGCGCAGCCTGACCTGGCTGCTGGACGGGCGCTTCTATACGTACCGCTTTGCCAGCACCGCGCCGTCGCGCGCGTTGATCGGCGAGAGCGGCGCGAATGATCCATCGTTCAACCTGCGCCGCGAGCCGATGCTGCTGCAGCGCGTGGATGGCCAGGCGGCCACCACCTTCTATGGCGTGCTGGAACCGCACGGCCAGTACGACGGCACGGCCGAGACCGTGCGTGGTGCCAACAGCCGCATCGATGCCATTGCGCACTACCGCGGCAAGGATGCCGACGTGCTGGTGCTGGATCTGGCCGGTGGCAAGCGGGTGGCGGTGGGCATTGCCGATGAACCGAACAAGCCCGGCAGCCATGAGGTAAGTGGCGGTGGCCAGAGCTGGCGCTGGGATGGCGGCTGGAAGCGCTTTGACAGCAGCACCGGCAAGGACAGCAAATGAAAGTGACCACGCAGGCCCGTACCTACGTCCGTTGGCTGATCGTGGCGCTCATCGCCATTGCCACGGTGATCAACTACATCGACCGCAATGCCCTGGCGGTGATGTGGCCGCAGATTTCAAAGGATGTGGGCGCCACCAAGGAAGACTACGCACTGCTGGTGACGGTGTTCATGCTGTTCTACGCCGCCGGCCAGTTCGTCTTCGGGCGCCTGTTCGACATCATCGGCACGCGGCTGGGGTTTGCGCTGTCCATCGCGGTGTGGTCGATCTCGATCGCGTTGCACTCGGTCACCCACTCCATCCTGTCCTTCAGCCTGGTCCGCGCGATGCTCGGCATCAGCGAGGCCGGTGCCTGGCCGGGCGCGGTGAAGGCCAACGCCGAGTGGTTCCCCGCGCGCGAGCGGGCCTTGGCGCAGGGCGTGTTCAACGCCGGCGCGTCGATCGGCGCGATCGTGTCGGCGCCGCTGATCGCGGTGCTGTTCCTGTGGCTGGGCTGGCGCGGCACCTTCATCCTGATCGGCGCGATCGGTTTCATCTGGCTGCTGCCGTGGTTGATCATCTACCGCGCCGGCCCGGACAAGCACCCGTGGGTGAGCGCGGCCGAACGCGCGTTGATTCTGGATGCGCCCGCCGAACAACCGGCCACGCCCAAGGCCGAGTACGTGCCGAGCATGCGCCAGCTGCTGGGTCATCAGCAGACCTGGGGCATTTTGATTTCGCGGTTCTTCCTGGACCCGATCTGGTGGCTGTTCGTGTCCTGGCTGCCGCTCTACCTGGCCGACACCTTCGGCTTTGACATCAAGCAGATCGGCATCTTCGCCTGGGTGCCCTACGTGGGCGCGATGATCGGCAGCCTGGGCGGCGGCTGGTTGTCCGGGCGACTGATCGGCGCCGGCTGGAGCGTGGACAAGGCCCGCAAGGTGGTCATCACCCTGGGCGGCGCGATCATGGCCCCGGCGCTGCTGGGCGCGGTGCTGGCCACCGACCCGGTGTGGGCGGTAGTGACCATTGCCTTCGTGCTGTTCGGCTTCCAGATCGCGATCGGCAACATCCAGACCCTGCCCGGCGACATCTTCAGCGGCAAGTCCGTGGGCTCGGTAGCCGGCCTGGGCGGCATGGCCGCGGTGGCCGGCACGCTGATCACCACCTGGCTGGTGCCGGCGATGACCCACGACTCCTACGCACCCATTTTCATCCTGGTGGCCGCGCTGGTGCCGGCCTCGCTGCTGGCGCTGTGGCTGGTGACCGGCCGCGTCGAAAAACTCGACGGGCCGGCCCAGCCGCGCTGACCCCCTTTTTCCCTTTCCCCCAACGCACTACTGGAGTTTTCCATGACCCAATTCAACAACAAGGTGGCCATCGTCACCGGTGGCGGCCGTGACATCGGTCGCGAGATCTCGATCAAGCTGGCGGCCGCCGGGGCCAAGGTGTGCATCAACTACGCCAACGACGAAGCCAGCGCGCAGGACACCCTGAAGCAGATCGAAGCGGCCGGTGGCACCGCCATCGTGCACCGCGCCGACGTGACCGATGCCAAGGCCGTGGCCGGCATGGTCGCCGCCACCCAGGCGGCCTTCGGTGAGCGCATCGACGTGCTGGTCAACGTGGCCGGCGGCATGGTGCAACGCCGCCCGCTGGCCGAGATCGACGAAGCGTTCTTCCACAAGGTGATGGACCTCAACATGAGCTCGGTCTACCTGACCACGCACGCAGTGGTACCGCACATGCCCGAGGGCGGTGCGATCGTCAACTTCGCCTCGCAGGCCGGTCGCGATGGCGGTGGCCCGGGCGCGGCGATCTATGCCACCGCCAAGGCTGCGGTGATGACCTTCACCCGTGCCATGGCCAAGGAACTGGGGCCGCGCGGCATCCGCGTCAATGCGCTGTGCTGCGGCATGATCGCCACCCGCTTCCACGATGAATTCACCAAGCCGGAAGTGCGCACCGCCGTGGCCGGCAACACCCCGCTGCGCCGCCAGGGCCGCCCGCAGGAAGCGGCCGACACCGCCGTGTACCTGGCCTCGGACGCGGCCGGTTTCATTACCGGTGCCAACGTGGACGTCAACGGCGGCACCTACTTCTCCTGATTGTTTTGCTTCGCTGACCGCCTGGGAGGGCCGCCATGCTGCGCTGGACCACTGCACTGTCACTTGCACTTGCCACCAGCGCCGCTGCGCTGCCCGTCCATGCCCAGGTGTGGGTGCCGGCATGGACCGCCTCACCCGCACCGGACCGCCAGGACGGCACCCCGGAAGCGCCGGTACAGTTTGCGCACCAGACGGTGCGCCAGGACATGCGGCTGGCCAGTTCGGCCACCGCGCTGCGCTTCCGCATCAGCAATGAACTGGGGGATGCGCCGCTGACCATCGGCGGCGCATCGGCCCAGCGCACCGGCACGGCCACCCCGGCCAAGCTGGTTACCTTCAACGGTCGCAGCGAAGTGGTGGTGCCGGTCGGCGCCGCCCTGCTCAGCGACCCGGTGGCGATGACGGTGCCGGCACTGGCCGATGTATCGCTCACCGTGTATTTCCCGCAGCCCACCAAACCGGCGGTGCGCCGCACGGCGCTGCGCATTGCCGACGGTCGCCTGGCCGAGGTGGGCGACAAGGTCAAACTGGCCTACCGGCAGAACGTGGTGTCGGCGGTGCTCGCCGAGCGCGCCAACAAACCGGTGGTGGTGGTCGCCCTGGGCGACTCGATCACCGAAGGCGCCACCGCCACGCGCGGCAGCAACGGCGACTGGCCGGCGCTGCTGGCCACCCGCCTGCACCAGGCCTGCCCGGACCAGGTGGTGGTGGTGAATGCCGGTATCAGCGGCAACAAGGTAATGGACCACGGCCGCAGCCACAGCGCGCTGGCGCGGCTGGACCGCGACGTGATCGCGCTGCCGAACGTCAGCAAGGTCATCGTGTTCGAAGGCATCAACGACATCCGCCACGACGGCGGCACCCCGCCGAAGGCCGGCCGCAATGCCGAGGACATGGTGCTGGGCTACCGGCAGATCGCCGAGCGCCTGCACGGCAACGGCATCGGCGCGATCGCCGCCACCATCACCCCGTTCGGCGGCTCGGACCGCTACGAGCCGACCTCGGCGGCCACCCGCACCACCCTCAACACCTGGATGCGCGGCGGCCGCACCGGTTATGACGCGCTGATCGACTTCGACGCCATCCTGCGCGACCCGGCCAAGCCGGAGAATCTGCCCGAGGACATCACCCGCGACCACCTGCACCCCAATGATGAAGGCTACCGGCGCATGGCCGCAGGCATCGACCTGGGCCTGCTGGGGTGCCGGGCACGATGAGCGGCCAGCAGTTTTCAGTAGCTACCTCCAGCGGCCAACGCTGGGATGCGCTGGCGCTGGGCGAAGTGATGCTGCGCTTCGATCCCGGCGAAGGCCGCGTGCGCAACGCGCGCCAGTTCAACGTGTGGGAAGGCGGCGGCGAGTACAACGTGGCCCGCGGGCTGTGCAGCAGCTTCGGCCACCGCAGCGGCGTGCTCACCGCGTTGCCGCGCAACGAGCTGGGCGCGCTTGCCCAGCAGCTGATCCAGGCCGGTGGCGTGGATACCAGCCAGATCGTCTGGCGTGACTACGACGGCATCGGTCGCAACACGCGCATGGGCCTGAACTTCACCGAGCGCGGCTTCGGCGTGCGCGCGCCGCTGGGCATTTCCGACCGCGCCTATTCGGCCGCCTCGCAATTGCAGCCGCATGAATACGACTGGGACGCGGTGTTCGGCCGCGACGGTGCCCGCTGGCTGCATACCGGCGGCATCTTCGCCGCGCTGTCCGAGCACAGCGCGCAGACCGCCATCACCGCCGCGCAGGCCGCGCGCCGCCACGGCGTGGCGGTGTCCTACGACCTGAACTACCGCGCCAGCCTGTGGGACAGCCATCCCGATCCGGACGCGGCGCGCCACGCCAACTGCGCCATCGCCGCCGAGTGCGACCTGCTGGTGGGCGATGAGTATTCCTTCGCGGCCTGCCTGGGCATGGACCTGGCCGACCTGGGCAAGCGCGAAACACCGATGGACGTGGGCCCGGCCGATGCGGCCGCACAGCGGGCGCTGCAGCGCTTCCCGAACCTGCAGGCCGTGGCCTTCACCCTGCGCGATGCCAGCAACGCGGCACGCAACGGCTGGGCCGGCGCACTGCGCACGCGCGACATGCTGTTCGTGTCGCGCCGGCGCGAGGTGGATCTGCTGGACCGGGTGGGCGGCGGTGACGCGTTCGTGGCCGGCGTGGTGCATGCGCTGCTGGCCGGCAAGGGCGAGCAGGTGGCGGTGGAGCTGGGCGCGGCGCATGGGGCGCTGGCGATGTCCACCCCGGGCGACACCGCGTGCACCAGCCTGGAGGAAGTGGAAGCGGTGGCGCGCGGTGATGCCGCGGCGGCCAAGCGCTGACCCGTTGGGTGGGCTCAGCCCGTCGCTGACAGCTGTGCAAGCCCCTGGCGCGCGGACAGGGTCAGCGGCGCCGGCAAGGCGTCGGGGCTGAACCAGCCCAGTGCCAGCAGAACCTCCGGCTCCTGCAGCACGGCAACGCTGTCGTCCAGGGCGCGGGCCAGGTACACCGGTGCGATCCAGTGCTGCTGCAGCGTCGGCTCAAAATGGTCCACCACGCACAGCAGCCGTTCAATGGCCACGCGCAGCCCGGTTTCTTCGAGCACTTCGCGGACCACGGCGGCTTCGACGGTTTCCATCCAGTCCACCTTTCCACCCGGCAGGCCCCAGTGGCCCTGCTCGGGCGGGCGCCCGCGCTGGATCAGCAACACCGCGCCATCGGCGCGCTGGATGACCGCACCACAGCCCACGCGCGGTTGGTGGGCAGCAGTTGCATCAGCCATGGGCCTGCTCCGGCAGGACCTGCAGGGCCACCGCCACCGCGGCCAGCAGGCGAGCGCGGCTGGCGCCGTCGCGGGCCTGGGTGGAAATGCCGTGCAGCACGGTGGCGAAGTAGTCGCCCAACGCCTGCACGTCCGCGCCATCGGCCAGTTCGCCGGCGGCGGCCGCCTGCTGCAGCCGCGCGATGATCTGCTGGGTGCGCTGGCGGCGGTGTTCGGCCAGCCAGTCCATCACCGCCTCGTTCTCCGGTGCGGTACTGGTGGCCGCCGACACCACCAGGCAGCCCTGCGCGCGCCCGCGCTTGGTGTAGGTGAGCACGGCGTCGTGCAGCATGCGTTCGATGGCCGGGCGCACCGCCTGCTCGCGCAGCGCGCGGTCGGCAAAGCCTCCATCGCCGGCTTCGTACAGCGCCACGGCCTCGCGGAACAACTGCTCCTTGCTGCCGAAGGCGGCGTAGATGCGCGCCGAGGCGATGCCCAGTGCCTCCACCAACGCCGACATCGACGTGCCTTCGTATCCACGCGCCCAGAACAACAGCATGGCCTGCTTGAGGGCGTGGTCTTTGTCGAATTCGCGGGGGCGGCCGGCCATGGGGCATCACTACGGAAAGAAGAGGTGCGGCAATTCTAGCGATACCCGGCGTTGACCGGGGCGAACTTGCCGCCTATTCTTTGTCGCTCGACAAACAATAAGGCGACATCCGATGCGCACCATCCAAGGCCCCAGCCTGCACCTGGCCCAGTTCAGTGCAGACCAACCTCCCTTCAACGACCTGCCCTCCATTGCCGCCTGGGCCGCCAGCCAGGGCTTCAAGGCGCTGCAGATTCCGGCGTGGGACGACCGCCTGTTCGATGTGGAACAGGCCGCGCACAGCCAGCAGTACTGCGATGACATGATCGCCATGCTGGCCGGCCACGGCCTGGTGATCAGCGAGCTCACCACGCATATCTTCGGCCAGCTGGTGGCGGTGCACCCAGCCTACGACGCGCTGTGCGACAGCTTCGCCCCCGCCGCCCTGCACGGCGACCCGGACGCACGCAGCGCCTGGGCGATCGAACGCATCAAACTGGCGGCCAAGGCGTCGCAGCGGCTGGGCCTGGACCGCATGGGCACCTTCTCCGGTTCGTTCGCCTGGCCGTACCTGTTCCCGTTCCCGCAGCGACCGGACGGCCTGATCGAGGCCGCGTTCGAGGAGCTGGCCCGCCGCTGGCTGCCGATCCTGGATGTGTGCGACGCGCACGGCATCGACCTCTGCTACGAGATCCACCCCAGCGAAGACCTGCATGACGGCACCAGTTTCGAGCGCTTCCACGCCGCGGTGGGTGGCCACCCGCGCTGCCGGATCCTGTTCGACCCCAGCCACTTCGTGCTGCAGCAGCTGGATTACCTGAGCTTCCTGGACATCTACCGCGACTTCATCGGCATGGTTCACATCAAGGATGCCGAGTTCAATCCGAGCGGCCGCCAGGGCATCTACGGCGGCTACAGCGGCTGGACCGAGCGCGCCGGACGTTTCCGTTCGCTGGGCGATGGGCAGGTGGACTTCAAGGGCATCTTCTCCAAGCTGGCCCAGTACGACTACGACGGCTGGGCCACGCTGGAATGGGAGTGCTGCCTGAAGAACCAGGAAGACGGTGCGCGCGAGGGCGTGGCCTTCATCAACGCGCACATCATCACCGTGACCGACCGCATCTTCGACGACTTCGCCGGCGCGCCGGTCAGCCGTGCGCAGATCCACGCCATGCTGGGGATCCACTGATGACCGCCGCACTTGAGAGCATTACCCACCGCCACGTGCGCATCGATGGCCGCAGCGTGCATTGCGCGATCCTGGGCGAAGGCCGGCCGGTACTGCTGATTCCCGGCTGGCCGCAGACCTGGTACGCCTGGCGGCACATCCTGCAGGCGCTGGCCGCACAGGGCTTCCAGGCCATTGCGGTGGACCCGCCCGGCACCGGCGATTCGGACACGCCGGCGCACGGCTACGACACCGGCGCCATCGCCGCCACCCTCCACGCGGTGATGCAGCAGCTGGGCCATGCACGCTACCAGGTGGTGGGCCATGACGTGGGCATGTGGGTCGCCTACGCGCTGGCCAGCGACCAGCCCGAGGCCGTGCAGCGGCTGGCGATCACCGAGGCGGTGATTCCCGGGTTGGCCGAAGCTCCGCCGTTGTTCGTGGCCCCGGAGGACAACATCTTCCTGTGGCACTTCATGTTCAACCAGGTGCGCGACCTGCCCGAAGCGCTGATCGCCGGGCGCGAGCGCGCCTACCTGACCTTCATGTTCGACCGCTGGGCGCACCGCCGCGAAGCGGTGGCGTGCGAGGTGTACATCCGCGCGTACGCCGCGCCGGGTGGGCTGAGCGGTGGTTTCGGCTACTACCGCGCCATTCCCGAGACCATCCGCCAGAACCAGCAGCGCGCACGCACCCCGCTGGCCATGCCGGTGCTGGCCATCGGTGCCGAACATGCCACCGCCAACATGCCCATGGACACCATGCGCGCGCACGCCGCCGACCTGCGCGGCACGATGATCGCCGACTGCGGCCACTTCGTGATGGAAGAAGCCCCGCAGGCCTTCCTGGACCAGCTGCTGCCCTTCCTGCTGCCGGACGCCGCGGCATGAGCCTGGACCCGGATATCGCCCGCTTCCTGCAGACCCTGCCACCGCCGGAGGTGGTGGCAGGGTTGACGCTGCAGCAGATCCGCGCGGCCAGCGAAGATGCCCTGCCCGCCCTGCAGGGCCCGGTGGAGCCGGTGGCCGACGTACGCGATTTCAGCGTGGCCACCGGCGACGGCCACGCCTTGGCCGTACGCGCGTACTGGCCGGCCGGGCATGGCCCGGGCCAGACGCGCCCGGGGTTGCTGTTCGCCCATGGCGGCGGGTGGTTCCAGTGCTCGCTGGCGGTGTACGACAGCCCATGCCGGGCGCTGGCCAATGCCACCGGCTGCGTGGTGCTGGCGGTGGACTACCGGCTGGCCCCGGAGCACCGCTTCCCGATTCCGCTGGAGGACGTGTACGCCGCGCTGTGCTGGAGCCATGCCGAGGCGGCGCAGCTGGACATCGACCCGGCACGCTTGATGGTGGGCGGCGACAGTGCTGGCGGCAACCTGGCTGCGGCGGTGACGCTGCTGGCCCGTGATCGCGGTGGACCGCCCATCCACCACCAATTGCTGTTGTACCCGGCGCTGGACACCGCCATCGACACCGACAGCCACCGGCAGTTTGGCGAGGGCTACTACCTGAGCACCGCGTTGATGCAGCGGTGCTGGGACGCCTACCTCGGCGAAGGCGTAGCGACCGCCGATGGGCGGGCGGTGCCCGCGCGGGCACACGACCTGCGCGGGCTGCCACCGGCCACCGTGCTGGTGTGCGCGTACGACCCGCTGCGCGACGAAGGCGAGCACTACGCCGCGCGGTTGGCGCAGGCCGGGGTGGCGGTGCACTGCGAGCGCCTGCCCGGGATGGTGCACGCGTGCCTGCACCTGCTTGGCACCGCGTCGGCATCGCGGGTGCTGTTGGCGCGCAGCGCGGCGCTGTTGGCGGCTGCGATCTGACCCAGCCGACGCTGTGGCAACGAAAAAGGCCCGGCACTGCCGGGCCTTTCCTGCCACGCCGATCAGGCGCGTGGCAATGCGGTCACGCTGGAATTACCAGCTGAAGCGCGGGCCGACCGACCATTCCTTGTCACCGTGGCGATCCATCTTGATGTCGCCGTTGATGCCCCAGTTCTGGTTCAACTTCACCTGGCCACCCAGGCGGCCGTAGAACTCGCCATCCGGATTGATGCCGTGCTTCTTGCTGTAATCCTCGTAGCCAGCCATGGCATAGACTTCGGCGTGCTGGCCGAACGCGGTACGGATACCGGCTTCGGCGCTGTAGCCGTTGAAGTCCAGGCCATGGCGCGGGTCGTACTTGTTGTAGGCAACGCGGCCCACGAAGTCGGTGCTGTTGCCGATTTCCTGGTTGTAGCCCACGCCGACGCGCCACTGGTCGGTCTTGGCGTCGTCCAGGTCGCTCTTCTGCTGGTTGAACTCACCAAAGGCGTGGAAGTTCGGCAGGAACGCGTAGGAACCCTTCACGCCCCAACCATCGGCCTTGCCGCCGTCTGCGTCGGTCTTGACGTAGTCGCCTTCGGCGTAGTTGTAGGACAGGCCTTCAGCAGCGGAGGCGGCGAACGGCAGGGCGGCGGCAAGCGCCAGGGCAATCAACGAAGTCTTCATGGGGGTACACCTCTGTCTTGAACTACGTGCAGCTGACGCGGACGTCGGTTGCTTGGGAAATGTAAATTCTCCGTTATTCGACACAACCCGCCCTGAAGTGAGGCCCCTTCACCTGCGTGAATTTTTGGCAGGGGTTCAGTTGCGCTGTGACATACGCGCGCGCAGATTCCAGCGGAAAAACAGCTGTCGGGCGTGCATGCGGGGTGAAGAAAGATGCGCCTGGAGACGGCAGGGATCTGGCGGCGTATGACCGCGGCAGGACGCGCGAGGAGGATTCTGGTCACGACGATGCCCTTGCGGGGCGTCACGCGCTGGGGAAGCCGCTCTTGGGGAGTAACCGGCTAACGCGTCCATCTCCGTGTTGCACCGCTCGGCGCAGGGTGTGCGACAAGGTGCAGGGCCTTGGGGAAAGGTCCTGCCCGGCGTCCCCATAGTGTGCTGAACGCGTCAGCTGGAATATCAGGATGTTCCGCTCCCTCGTTAGGATTTTTCTGACCCCCGTACGGAAGCGCGCCGCCGCGTATCGCGCAAGTCATTGAACGCGTTGGCATCGGCGTGGAATGAGGCGCGATGCCATCACGCCGACCGCGCGCTCGTGGGCGCATTGTCGATCCACCCCTTCCCCGCACGTCGTATGTCATGAAGGCGCCCGTTCCGGTGCGCCATCGCCTACCCCTGGAGGCAGCCATGTCCTATATCGACGGTTTCGTGCTTGCAGTACCCACCGCCCACAAAGAGAAGTTCCTTGCGCACGCCCGCGAAGGCGATGCGATCTGTATCGAGCACGGCGCGCTGCGCGTGGTCGAATGCTGGGCCGACGATGTGAGCCACGGCAAGCGGACCGACTTCTTCCGCGCCGTGGAGGCCAAGGACGATGAAACGGTGGTGTTTTCCTGGATCGAATGGCCCGACAAGGCCACCCGCGATGCCGGCATGCAGAAGATGATGGAAGACCCCCGCATGAACGCGGAAAACAACCCGATGCCGTTTGACGGCAAGCGCATGATCTACGGCGGCTTCTTGCCGGTGGTGGAACTGGGCGGCAAGTAGGCGCGCAGGCAGGGGCAGCGCGTCCACGTCTGGATGCGCTTGCCCGGTTGGCCGGTACGCGGCATGCTCAAGGCCCACCGGCCAGGCCCGGCGGCGCGTGCCGCGATGGGCGCCGAACAGGAGCTGCATCGATGACAGAAGGATCTGCACCGCGCCACCTGCAGCTGCTGGCCGGGATGCTGGGGCTGCTTGGCGTGAGCCTGGCGCCGGCGATGGCCGCGCCCACCGCCGAGGACTACGCGCGCGCCGAACGGGTACTGGACGGACACTTGCGCGGAAAAGTGCGCAATGCCACGGTGCTGCCGAACTGGCTGGACGATGGCCGGTTCTGGTATCGCCATCAGACAGCCCAGGGCAGCACCGATTACCTGCTGGTGGACCCCCGCGTGCCCTCGCGCGAGCCGCTATTCGATCGCGCGCGGTTGCGCGTGGCGCTGCAGGCCGCTGGTGCTACCGACGCCGACCAGGTGCTGCAGCAGGTGGCCAGCGTCACCACTGCGCCCGATGTCGCCGCGCTGCAGCTGGTGCTGCGCAGCGGCGCCGCGCAGGGCCTGCAGTGCACGCTGCCGGCCTACCGGTGTGCAGCAGTCGCGCTGCCCGCACCCGACTCGCAGGCGCTGACCGCACCGGATGGACAGCGGGCCGTGGTGGTACGCGACCACAACCTGTGGCTGCTCCCGGCCGGCACGGCGCCGGCCGTCGCACTCACCCACGATGGCGAGGCGTCCCACGGCTACGGCGTGCTGCCCGATTTCGCGCTGCGCGGCATTCCCTATCGCGAGGGCCGGCTGCAACCGCCGCCGTTCGCGGTGTCCTGGGCGCCCGATGGCACCCGCCTGTTCGGGGTGCGCTATGACGAGCGCCACGTGCAGGCCTATCCCTACCTGGCCACGGCGCCGGCACAGGGCGTTCGCCCGGTGCTGCACCAGGTGCGGTTGGGCTTGCTGGGCGATGCCGAGCAGGTCCGCGATGCGTGGTTTATCACCGATGTGAGGGCAGCGCGCACGCAGACCATCCCCGTGCCCGAGGGCTGGCACAGCCTGACCGAGGCCGGCGTACTCGGCTGGTCGCATGGGGCAGACAAGGTATATACCGCGATCGTGCGGCATGACCGCCCGGCGCGGATCCAACTGGTCGAAATCGACCTGCACCGCCGCACCGTGCGCACGCTGCTGGAGGAAACGTCCAGCACCCGCGTGCAACTCAACAGCTATCCCTACAACCGCGCGGCGGTACGCGTGCTGCCGGGCCGCAACCAGGTGGTGTGGTTCTCGCAACGGGATGGCTGGTGCCATCTATACCTGGTGGACGCCGCCAGCGGCGCGGTGATCCGGCAGCTGACCCGCGGCGCGTGGCTGGTGCGCGATATCGTCGGCGTTGATCCGGACGAGCAGCAGCTGTACTTCAGCGCGGGCGGGCGCGAGCCCGGCGACCCGTACCAGCGCCGCCTGTACCGGGTGGCGCTGGACGGTGGCGAACCGGTGCTGTTGACCCCCGAGGCGGCCGACCATGCCATCGATGCGGGGGCGGGCGCGCTGATGGGCGGGCGTGACCCGCAGCTGCTGGCACCTTCGGGCCGCTGGGTGGTGGACAGCCACTCGACCGTGGCCGCGCCGCCCATCACCGTGCTGCGCGACACACGCGATGGCCGTGTAGTGCTGCCCCTGGAGCATGCCGACGACAGCGCCGTGCGCGCGGCCGGCTGGCAGCCCCCGCACCGTGAGCAGCTGCTGGCCGCCGACGGCCACACCCCGATCTACGCCACCGTGTACCTGCCACCCGGCTACACCGCCGACGGCCGGTACCCGGTGATCGATGCGATGTACGGCGGGCCGCACGTGAGCAACGCCCCGGTGGGCTACCTGGACGCCACCGCCACGATGAATCCGGTGGCGCGCGCCAGCCTGGCCCAGCTAGGCTTCGTGGTGGTCAGCATCGATGCGCGTGGCACGCCCGGCCGCTCTAAGGCGTTCCACGACAGCAGCTTCCTGACCGCTGCCGACGTGCAACTGGACGACCACGTTGCCGCGATCCGGCAACTGGCAGCGCGCTACCCGGGCATGGACCTGGCGCGGGTGGGCATCTACGGGCATTCCTTCGGGGGCTACAGCGCCGCCCGGGCACTGTTGCGCCATCCAAGCTTCTACCGGGTGGGCGTGGCATCGGCGGGCAGCCATAGCTTCCAGGGCATGTACGGCGGGGGCATCCACGGCATGGACCGACTGGTGGGGGGACAGCCGGTGTATGCCGACGGCAGCGCGGTGCGACCCGATGCGGCGGCCGTACCTGCGCTGTTCCAGCCGCTGGACAACAGCGCGTTGGTCGCGCAGCTGCAGGGCAAGCTGATGCTGGTGTATGGCGACCTGGATGAGAACGCCATGCCGGCGCTGACGCTGCAGCTGGCACGTGCGCTCAACGCCGCCAACAAGGACTACGACCTGCTGTACCTGGCCAACCAGGACCACGAACTGTTCCGCAACGATACGTACTACATGCGCCGCATGTGGGATTACTTCGTCACCCACTTGTTGGGTGCCACGCCGCCCGCCTACGAACTGGGCAGGCAACACGACGGCGCGTGAGGTCAGCGCGGCGCGGTGTCGTCGTCGTGATGGGCGCTGCCGACTCCCATGCCGCCACCGCCCATAACGCCCATGCCTCCGCCACCACCGCCGCCCGCTTTGCCCCCGGCCTTGTCGGCCTCGCCCTTGCCCTTCGCGCCCGGCGCGGGCCGGGCCGGACCCTGGCGTGGAATGGCAACGCTGGCGGGAATGGGCGCCAGATCGAGTGCTTCGCGGATGAAGTTGCGCAGCGATACCACCAGCTCGGCGGTCTGCACCGGCCTGCCCTGCGCCAACTCGGTGGCGGCAGTGGCGGCCAGGCGCACCTGGTCGTCGGTGCCGAGCAGGATGATGTCCGACAACGCCGCTTCCACGGCATCGCGAATGCGCCGTGCACGGTCGCTGCCGGCCACCCCATCGACGGGCAACAGCAGCGCATCCTCCGGGGCATCGGCCGCAGCCGGCTGGCGCAGGTCGCGCAGATGGCGCGGATCGACGTGCAATGCGCCGGTGAAGGAACCACCGAGGGTCTTGTAGGCGGCGATCAGCGTGCGCAGGCGCTCGTTGATCTGGCGGTTCTCACGCTCGCGACGCTGCTGCATGGTCTGCATCACCAGCAGGCGGATACCGACGCCTATCAGGGTGATGACGGCCAGCCCGAGCAGGGTGGAGACCATGGCTTGCCAGGAGCTGAAGTCTAGACCGCGCATGGGGATCCGGAAGGCGGCGGGGGTTTGGCAACGATAGCTGGCGTGGGGTGAAGCGGTGATGCAGCCGAACTACCCCTTGCTGCGTTGGGGATGCCCGTACACAGGTCTCGCTGGATGGGTGGCTCAGGTCGGACGCACAAGGGTCTCAATGAACCGCGCGAAGGAGTCCGCGAAATGCGTGGAGCTGCCATCGTTGTAGTCGAACCTGAGGATGGGGTATTCGCCCTCGTTCAAGCCGGTTGGGGCGTCGAAGTAGAACGCCTCATCCGTGTCTGGCACGTGCAGTGCGATCAGTCCTTCTGGCGCGACGCCGTCTACCGCGTCCAACCTGGCGTAGTAGATCAGGTCGTCGTCCGCGAGATCGCGGTGCTCCGGAGCGCAGAGCGTGAGGACCGGGTAGCTGCCAACCAGGAGATTGCCATAGGTCTGCAGCCAGCATCTGTACGTTACGGGCAACGGGAGGCCGAGCTGCCGCTGGGCGTCTTCGATTCACTCAAGCGCTACCTGGTGCCCGAGGAATACCTTGGCTCACGACGACTGCGCTAGCAGGGCCTCGAGACGTTCAAACATTGCCGATCATCCTTTGTGAATCGTGGGGCGTTTGTCACTGTGACTGGCGCTCGGACGTTGCTCCCCAAATGACACGTTCAAAGCGTCTGGTCCGGTCTGTGTCAACGCTGATGCTCTGCAGCCTCTTCCAACCACTGCTTGAAGATGTCCGAATTGGTGTCGTTCAGCCGAGCCACTCGGTCAACGTTGGAAGGCACTGGAGGCATGATCTCCACCGCAACAAGTAGCCTGCTGCGACGCTGCCCTGCACCGAACGCGCCCTCTCCATCCAATTGGCGTGCGGCCTGCTCTACAGCATCCATACGGAGCTCAATCTCTTTTTTCCACTCATCGACGCCGAGCTCTTGAACGTTCGGCCTGGCGAGGAAGGGCGCGCGAAGCTTCTCAGTGTATTCGCTTCCAAAGTCAACGTATGGAGAATCTGCATACGACCACTTCAGATCCGCAGCTACCTCTGGGCCTTCGCCACTCTCGTCCACTGCCCTCGCCAGCGCCTCTTCAGACCAAGCTGAAAGAAATGGCGCGTGGCCTTCCTCGGTTATGACGAAGGTGCAGTAATAGAAGTTCTCGCCACTTCTAAACAAGTCCAGCAGCGCGGGCCGAAATGTCTTGCAGACCAAATTCACCAGACCATTGACACCTTCCATCTTAAAATCTCACCGAAGCGCACTCAGTACCGGACCGAGGGTCATGCCAGCTGCACTCCGCGACAGAGCGACGCTCTCGAGGCCATCCACCAGCCATTCCGTAACCCGCCGACCAACGTCCTCTTCGGGCAACTCCCGCGCATCCGCACTCGGTATGCTTACGAAGATCTTCAGGCGCCGTCGCTGCTTGAAATAGCGCGCCTCAACACTCGGTGCTGCGGGGGAAATGTCGGTGATGCTACCGCCGATATGCAGCGTTATATCCATAACATCAAGGCCCGCCAAGGAAACCCCATCCAGTGCAGCTTTCAAGCGCTTGCGAGCATGAACTACGCCTGCAAGGAACAGGATGCCGACCTCGGGGCCGCCCAAGCGGGCGGTTAGTGATACTTCCATGAAGCCCCCAGCGTACGTGGGACAACGAGTACCGTACTCTTTCCAAGCTGCTTCCTCACCGAATTACTGCGCTATCGGTGATACAGCCCGCCAATTGGTCAATCGAAGTTCCGCCCAGGAACTCGCTGCCGGCGACGGATCCAGTGAGCAGCTTGACGTCCGAGAAATCACAGCCCTCGAACGTGCAACTGATGAAGTGCACATCGGACAGTGTTGCACCGGCGAAGTTGCATCCCGTGAACTTACAGTCCGTAGCGAATGACTTGGATAGATTCGCCCCGGCGAAGTCGCAGCGCACGAATTCTCCGCCCATCCTAGCGCCCGAGAGCTTCGCTTTGACAAAGCTGCAGTCACTGAAGCTACGCCTTACGAAGACGTTACGCATGTCAACCCGATCAAGCCGACACCTCTCCATCTCGGACTCATTGATGCTGGCACCCTCTTTGAACAGGACGTCAGAGAGATCGACATTGCTCACTTTCAGGTAACGCAAGGGTTCAGCGAGGGTCGCGCCGCGAAAGTCGGCCATGCCTAGTTCGGTGAGGCCAAAGGGCGACTCCGGCATGGGACCCATCTTGAGCGACTTCGCCGCATCGTTGAGCTTCTTCTCGACCAGCTTCAACTGCTCGGTCTGCCACCTGTTGCGAGCTTCTTTAGCAAGCATCGGCCGTTCCTTCAGCCTCCTGCATCACGGGAAGGTATCGAACATGAATTTTAATCAATCACAAGCCTTCAAACGTAGGGAGCAAAGGAGTGTACCCAGGCCCCATTACATTCTTGATGGATGCACTGCATAGCTTCTCAAGCAGTTCGCCCAGTGACTCTGCAGCATAGCGCAGACCCGCCATTCGAGCACCAACACAGTAGATTGAATACTCATCCGCGCGCTTCTCATTGAGATCCCAAACAAAGTACTCACCGTTCTCGCTGGCAGCAAAGGGATACAGGCGGCTGGCGACCACCTCATCGCCGTCCGGCTCGAACTCGAAGCACCCCTCGGCGATGGCATCGTCTATGAAGCCTTTGACGCGCGCGCCCTGAGCGAGAAGAGAGTCCGGATGCTCCGGCACGCCCGAATAGATGATGACCAGGCCACCAAAGCGGCCATACCCATGCGTCGCTGCGAATTCGCAGTAGGACTCTGGCAGCTTACAGCCTGCTATTCGGACGGAGCTCAGCCCCCTCCTGGTTGCAATCGAACTTGACACTGCAGTTGTGTGGATAGTCATCTGCCGCTACTTCATCGTTTGCTTCGAGTGCGCGCTCTAAACTGGCTGAGCCGCGCAGGAAATCTCACGCCGGCTTGGCAGGCCCTATTGACTCATCCATGACCTTCTGAAGCCTTGGCTCCAACTTCACCGCATCGCCCGATAGAGCGCCAATAATTATCAATTTCTCGATTCCAGGAATGTCGTTAAGAACCTCCAAATTCCGCACCTTATTACAGTATTGAATGTTAACCGACCTCAACTTAGTTAAATCCTTCAATCCTCCAATATCCACCAGTCCTGGAAGATTCTTCAGCTTAATAGATCTAATAGACGAGATCTTTCCAATCCCATTGAGATCAATCAGAGATCGCGCACCGAGCAGGCCGACCTCATCCAGATCCGCCCCTGCGATGGCCTCGAAGATGTCACCCCCATTCGGAACACCAAGAAGATGAAGCGCCTTTAGCGGGAGCTTTAACGCCTCAACCAGATTGGAGAGATTCTTACTAGGATTGAGATATATGCGCTCAAGCGATGGAAAGCAGGAAGCCGAGAATTTGATGGTCGGAAGTGCGACCAACTCTTTCAGGTTCGGGAGAACGACATTCGGCCAGTTCAGTGTTTTTAAGCTATTAGAAATCACCAATCGCTCAAGACTCTCAGGCAGATCACCTTGCTTCATACTAGCCAGCGCAGCGTTCTCGACCTGGTCTCTGATGGTTAGATCCTTCAGACCCGACATGGCCGCCAGCATTTCCGGAAGGCGCTCCATCTTTACACCAGCCGGCGTCCATAGATGCGCAATTTCCGCGCTCCGCATAATCCTTGGATCGAATGGTCGGTTAAAAAATAGAGCATGCGATGCATCCCCAATGTACCGATCAACATAGTCACTGTGCATGACCACGTAGCTATTTTTCGTCATATACGTCCTAACAATTGACCCTAGCTGCTACTTTACCTGAAGCCCGCAGTGAGGGTGTGCTGACCGTGCCACTCCCCATCGAGGCCCCATGCCGAGCTGCATCATCTGCGAATTCACCAACTCGACCCAAAGCCGCAGCACGAACTTGATTGATGGACCCCCCCTCATTTGGAACGTTGTTTATATTAATGTCATCCATGACACCTTGTTCATAGCCCCTTAGAATATGATTGCTCATGCGGTTATTGCCGGCGGCCGTTCCGAGATCGACGGGGTATGTGGTGATCGTTACATCTGGATTGTTCAACAGCCTATTTGCCGGGTGCTTTGAGCTTGAGAGCCGCTCACGAATGTTCACACCGCTACCGGTGTAGTACTCATCTCCAAGTTCAATGTGGTAAACGCCTGCCGAGTTCGGCATTGCATCGGCCACTTCCTTCAGGATTAAGCCCCAAGGATCAGCCCATCCAATAGGGTTTTGTCCGTAGGTATACGTGTTGATCGACCCTAGAAGTCGTATCGGATCCTGAGAGACGTAGGCCCCAACGCGGTTGTCGTAGTAGCGATACCGGTTGTAGTGGAGTCCCGTTTCATCATCAGCGTACTGCCCCTGAAAGCGCAGCGGATTGCTGATTCTCTCGATCTCCACGTTCGCCAGGCCCCAAGCAGCAGGGTGCGCCGCCCAGTACTGGCCGCCACCCGCATCCAGCAGGCGAATGGGGTAGCCGTTGGGATCGCATTGATACCAGTAGACGCCAGCTGACGCCCGCTGCCCCTCGACCGCAATTGCAGCACCTGCCTGCTCGCCCCCCGTAGAGTGGGGCTGGATTTGATCGTGGACGTGCGGCTCGCTGGAAACAGCAATAGCTTGAGAGACGGAGGGGACAATTCGGGGCGAAATGGATGATTCAGTTATCGCCTCGGGTGCTTTATCAGCGGACACCGGTCTTTCAGACCGCTTGCGCTGAGTTTGGTTCCCCGCCTTCTTGACCAGCATCTTTACTCTGGTTGGGCGCGCGTTTCGAGTTTGAAAGAGACAGACTTCCCAGTGTGCCAAGTCCATTCGGACTTGGGGTGCTCGCAGATGCGCTGGCCTTTTGCACAGGAATTTCAATTTCCACTGCAGGCTGGCGCCCGGGCAGGTTGTGCACCGCTACTGGTCGGCTAGCCTGCCTCAACTCGCGTTCACCCTCTCCATCCCTCAGAGGGCTGGGACTAAACCCCCGGCATTCCAGCTCGTCTCTCCAGCTCGTCTCTGCCAGGTACATTCCGTCTCTCCAGCAACGCCAACGGCACGAAGCTCCCCGGGTAATACACATACTCCCGAACCCCCTCATGCAGCTTCCCCAACCGCCGCTGCCGCCGCTTCACCTCGATCAGGCTGGCCACGTTGTCCACCCAGACCGGCGCGGCGTCTTCGGCGTCGTTGGCCTGCTTCACCTCGCCCAGCAGCGCGTCGCCATCCCAGAAGAACCACGTTGTCTCGTCCGGATTGCGCTTGAACACCCGTCGTCCCAACGGGTCGTAGCCGTAGTGCGTGCTCTTCCCACCGCGCCGGCTCTCGGCCAGCCGATGGTTGGCGTCCCAGATCAGTTCCAGGTCGCTGGCGTCGCCGCCGCCCGGGCTGCCCTTGCGCACCATGTCGCCGGCGCGGTCGAACACGTAGTGCACGCCCTGGTAAGTGCCCTCGCGTGTCCACAGCAGCTCTGCCTGTTCGTCGCCACCAGCCACTTTGCGCATGCGCACTTCGCGGATTTCGGTGCGCAGGCGGTCGCCGGCCGGGTCGTTGTAGTAGGGGTGCAGCACGCCCTTCGGGTCGGTGTGCGCCAGCAGCCGGCCTATCGCGTCGTAGCGGTATTCGTCCACGCCCTGCGCGCTGTCCTGGCGGCGGGTGAGGTTGCCGGTGCGGTCGTAGTCGTAGCGGGTGTCGAACAGCGGTGACGCATCGCGCAGGACGGTCTGCGCGGTGAGCAGGTTGCGCGCGTCGTACTCGAAGCGGCGCTACACGTGCGCGCTCAGCTGCTCGCGGGTGGTACGGCCCAGCGCGTCACGCTCCAGGGTGATGGGCGCTTCGTCGTTGATGCCCACTTCGATCAACTGGTCGCGCAGGTCTTAGGCGAACGCCACGGTGTTGCCGGCGCCGGTCTGGCGCTGGATGCGGTTGCCCACTTCATCGTAGGCGTACCCCACGCGGAAGCCGTCCTGCAGTTCCTCCTGCAGCTGGCCCAGCGGGTCGAACCGACGGGTGATCGTCCAGAAGCAGCTTTTACCTTAGAACAGTCAATCTTTGACGAAGCCAAGCGCCCTCAGCTCGGCAATCCCACCCCTCCAATCATCTTTACGGCTTTTGGGCGCTGCAAGGGGAACCACAAGCAGAACCTCTTCATCGCCCGACTTAGAAAAGCTCTTGAGATACGAATAGACCTCAGGAAATCTCTCATTGAATCCTTCACCCATCGCATCCAGGCCCGGGAATTCATCTTTACAAAGAATAACCTGAGTTTCTGGGTCCCTTCGAATCAAATCGAACGGAACACCGCGACAGTTGAAATCAAGGAATCGCGCTTGACTGATGTCGATAGCCCAATCCGTCGCGCCGTAAAATTCGGCTCTCGCATTCGAAAATCTAGACAGCACATCGATATCTGTGCAGAACCCCCATGGCTCCGCATTTATATTCATCTTTCCAATTTTTCCCGAGAGAGTGACCCGACGGAAGAAAGAGGACCAGATAAGAAGTATTGGGTTTGTCTTCAAGTCATGGATGAAGACGTCTTCGAATTCGCAGGGACCCACACTTGAATTGACAGAGTAGCAACCCTGAACTGAGATGCGCCTGACCTTTGACATTCTCTCCGGTCGCTTGCACAGAGACAGTCCGCAGTTATCAAATATACAACTCTTGTAGATAGCATCCACAAACGTTGAGCCGCCATCGTCAAACTTCATCTCAAAATTGACGCCATCTAACGTTTTCATATCAACCTTAGAAATTTAAACCGTGCACGACATCGTACACGAGATATGTAACTTTCTCATCCCCATACCTCGCGGCGTGGGCCGGGACACCCGCATTTGTGGTTACATCCCACACCTTTGGCTTTCCAATATTTTTTGTGAAGTCCGGACTTGATATAAACTGACCATTGGCACCACGCGCGAGGCCCGTGTGCTTTATTGTGTTACGCAGATTCTTATCCCCTTGCACCAGTTGAGCAACCCGGCGCTCAACTGCTTTTCCGAAACTTGCAGAATACAAACTGGTTGCGTTTTCGAGATGGCTATAGCTGCCCTTGCTCATGAGACTCTTAGCCATCTGCGGATTTTCCGTAATTTCGCGAACAGCTTGATCCACGAAGCTCTGCAATTTTCTCGTCGTTCTGCAACTCAGACCGAGTGGATCTGTCCATGAGTTAGTGTTTACGGCAAATTCATAGAGGTTTTCACCTGCATCCAGCCTTAGCGGGTCCTGTCCGATGAACTGGCCAGCGCCCGGATCAAAGTACCTGTTCCTATTGTAATGAAGACCCGTTTCGCAATCGAAGTACTGCCCTTGCAACCGCAGGTTGTTCTCAGTGTTGGACGCAGGTGTTGACTCGACCGCCCCCCAAGCTCCTACGCACCCCTCCCACACAATGGCTCCGGACGCGCTCAAGATTCGCTCTGGACAGCCATTTGGCATGAGATGGAAGTAATACACTCCACCTCCCGTCGGCGCTTCGCGCGTATTCGAACTACCAGCAATCAGCGCGTTTTCCACCGCGCGACCATTTAGTAGCTCGGCGCTGCCAGACCCTTCCCTTACTCCATGGTCGGGTTGCGCTAGTACAGTCGAGTGGACCGTTTTACTGGCTATCGACGCGGTGCTGACCTTTTGTCCCAGCCCTATGCCACCCAGCTGTTCCAGCCCAATGGATGGCGATCCTGCTTGATGCTCACCTACTAATTTTTGTCGATTCGCAGCACCGCTTCCCAGCGCCGTAACCCCGAGGCTGCCTAGCCCAGTGGTGTTTTCCTGATTAGCATGTTGCTTTCGCTTAGGGTCATCTGCCGACGTTCGCGTCACGTGCTCGGGAGCTTCCATCTTCGGAAGCGACGGCGTCGCGGATCCGTTAGAAACAGTGCCGCCGCCGTCCTGCGCAGCTTGATATACGGGTTTCACCTCAGCCGCCTGAGCCGTATCCCCAGCAATGAGCGAGAGCGGCACAAACGACCCGGGGTAATACACATACTCCCGAACCCCCTCATGCAGCTTCCCCAACCGCCGCTGCCGCCGCTTCACCTCGATCAGGCTGGCCACGTTGTCCACCCAGACCGGCGCGGCGTCTTCGGCGTCGTTGGCCTGCTTCACCTCGCCCAGCAGCGCGTCGCCATCCCAGAAGAACCACGTTGTCTCGTCCGGATTGCGCTTGAACACCCGTCGTCCCAACGGGTCGTAGCCGTAGTGCGTGCTCTTCCCACCGCGCCGGCTCTCGGCCAGCCGATGGTTGGCGTCCCAGATCAGTTCCAGGTCGCTGGCGTCGCCGCCCCCTTGGCTGCCCTTGCGCACCATGTCGCCGGCGCGGTCGAACACGTAGTGGACGCCTTGGTAAGTGCCCTCGCGTGTCCACAGCAGCTCTGCCTGTTCGTCGCCACCAGCCACTTTGCGCATGCGCACTTCGCGGATTTCGGTGCGCAGGCGGTCGCCGGCCGGGTCGTTGTAGTAGGGGTGCAGCACGCCCTTCGGGTCGGTGTGCGCCAGCAGCCGGCCTATCGCGTCGTAGCGGTACTCGTCCACGCCCTGCGCGCTGTCCTGGCGGCGGGTGAGGTTGCCGGTGCGGTCGTAGTCGTAGCGGGTGTCGAACAGCGGTGACGCATCGCGCAGGACGGTCTGCGCGGTGAGCAGGTTGCGCGCGTCGTACTCGAAGCGGCGCTCCACGTGCGCGCTCAGCTGCTCGCGGGTGGTACGGCCCAGCGCGTCACGCTCCAGGGTGATGGGCGCTTCGTCGTTGATGCCCACTTCGATCAACTGGTCGCGCAGGTCGTAGGCGAACGCCACGGTGTTGCCGGCGCCGGTCTGACGCTGGATGCGGTTACCCACTTCATCGTAGGCGTACCCCACGCGGAAGCCGTCCTGCAGTTCCTCCAGCAGTTGGCCCAGCGGGTCGAAGCGGCGGGTGGCGTACCGATGCGGGTTGCGCAACGCGATGAGCTGGCCGCGCTTGTCGTACTCGAACGTTTCCTTGACCTGCCGCCCCGGCTGGCGGATGTCCGGCAGGGTCTTGGCGGTGATGCGGCCCATCTTGTCGGTGGCAAACCCGATGCGCTGGCCCAGCGGGTCCAAGGTGGCGGTGAGGCGCCCGGCCGCGTCGTACTCGTAGCGACGCGGTTGGCCCCAGTAATCCACTTCTTCCACGATGCGGCCGAGCGGGTCGCGGGTGAGCGTGTAGGTCTCGCCCCGCTGGTTGATCACCGCCACCAGCTGTTCTTCGGTGTCGTAGCGGTACTCCACCACCTGGCCGTCGGCCTGCAGGCGCTTGCCGATCTGACCGATGCCCACGTACTGCAGGCGGGTGCGCGCACCGGCCTCGTCCAGATAGGTGATGAGCTGGTCTTCGGCGTCGTATTCGCAGCGTACGCCGGTGCCGTCGGTGGCGAGAACGGCCAGCAACCGGCCCTTAACGTCGTAGGTGTACGTCGTGGGCTGGCCGAGCGGGTCCACCTGGCGTAGCAGGCGACCCAGGGGGTCATGCTCGAAGCGGCTCTCATGGCCCAGCGGATCGCGCACCAACGCCACGAGCCCATGCCGGTCGTAGGCCACACCGATGACGGCACCGCGCGCGTTGGTCTGGGCCTGCAGCAGGCCATGGGCGTCGTAGGCGTAGCGGGTGCTGGCCTGCAGCGGGTCGGTCTGCTCGATCAGCAGGCCCCGGGCGTCGTAGTGCTGCTGCCAGGTGTTGCCGTCGGGGTCGGTCACGGCCAGCAGCTGGTCGTTGTCGTCGAACTGCTGCTGCAGGGTGGTGCCATCGGCGCGCACCAGCACCACCAGGTTCCCACGCTCGTCATACTCGAACCCGGTCCGCAGCCCCTCCGGGTCGGTCACCGCCACGGTACGGCCGAAGTCGTCGTACTCGAAGATGGTCACCCCATCAAGCGGGTCGATCTCGCACAGCGGTAGGCGGTTCTCATCGAACTTGACCAAGCTCACATGGCCCAGCGAATCGGTGATGCGGGTTTCGTGCAGCAGTGCGTCGTAGTCGAAGTGGTAGTCGTACAGGCCGCCATCGCCCCAGGAATGCACCACGCGCCACTGCGCATCGAACGCGTAATAGAACGACAGGCCAACCCGATCGGTATGGCGCACCATGTAGTGCTGCTGGTAGCCGAAGGTGCGCGGGGCATCCAGCGGGTCCACCGCGGCGATCAGGTCGCCGTTGGCGTAGCGGTAGCTCACCAGCAGGTGGTTCAGGCCGCTGGCCGGGTCGTGCAGCTGCAGGCGGTCGATGTGGCCCTGGCGCGCGTCGACTTCGATGAAGCGGCCCTGCAGGCCGTCCACGCCGCTTTCGACGATGCGTACCAGATGGCCGTCGCGGCGCTCGAAGCGCCAGTGGTTGCCGCAGCGGTCTTCAATGCGCTCGATGGGCAGGCTGCGCTCGTGCGGCAGCACCGCCACGCCGGCGGCCGGGGTGGCGTCGAAGTGGTACTGCAGGCCGCCCTTGAAACGCACGATCCACTGGCCGTTTTCGCGCCACAGGCGCGCGCAGTCCACGAAGTCCAGGGTGGCCGCGTCCATGCCGTCCCGGCGCGGCAGCTCGGGGAAGAAGGCCACCTCGTCCGGGCCGGACAGCCAGGCGCTGCCGTCGGCCGACAGCGCCAGCGCGATGTCGGCCGGGGTCTGCCAGCCGTAACCGCAGGCGCCGGTGCGCTGGGCATGGCGCGAGGCGTACACGCGGCGCCAGCTGAGCGGCAGGCGGCCGGGAATGCTGAAGTCTTCGTGGCTGACCGAGACGCTGCCGTCGCGGATGTCCACCGGCTCGGCCCGCAGGATCCTGCACTTAAGCGTGCCCGATGGCAGATGCCCCCACTTGCCCCTGCGCCACGCGGCGAAGGCATCCATCTTCTTGCGGAAGAAGTCGGTCTTGCGCAGCTTGCCCAAGCCGGCGAACGCGGCGCGGAAGGCCATCGCCGTCCACGACACGGTGGGCGGGCCACCGACCTTGACGCTGGTGGGAATGGCCACGTTCAAGCCAGTGGGCAGCGACATGGCGCGCAGCGGCTTCTTGGGCTTCTTCACCCGGAACGGATTGATCATGCCGGCCAGGTTGCAGTCCAGCACGGGCATGGCCAGACGCGAGAACGGCTCGCCATCGGCCGACACGGTGCGGCTGCCCATGAAGATTTCTTCGCCGTCGAACTGCGGGCCCATCGGCGCGGCCAGCGGCGGGCCCCACACGCCCAGTGGAATGTGGATGTCCAGCCCGCCGGTGCCGGCGGTGCCGCGGTGCACGCCGTTGACCTTGATGGTGGAGCCGATGAACGGGATGTAGTCGAACGGGTCCAGCACCAGGCCGATGTGCGGCGTGGGCAGCGGGCATGGCGGCATCGCGTACATGTGGATGTCGATGCCCAGCTGCGGATCGAAATGCTTGGCGGCAATGCTCACGGCAACACTCCTGTGTTGCTTACAGCGCGCGCAGCAGGGCGCGCAGGAAGGCTTTGACTTCGTCGCGGTATTCCACGCCGAGCCACACCACGATGGCCATGCCCAGCAGCACGGCGACGGTCATGACCAGAATGCGGGTATTCATGCGGCAACAACTCCAGGGGTGGCCGCAGGCGGTGCGACGTGGGCAAGGTCGGTACCGGCCAGCAGCGGGCCGGGGTCGGGCAGCGGCTGCATGGCCGGCGGTTCGCTCCAGACCGGAATCTCGTGGTCGAGCGGATGTTCGATGGTGGGCAGGCCGTTCCAGTGCGGGTCGAGGAACTCACGCCCCACCGCGACGATCTTGCGGAAGAATTCGTCGCCGCCCTGCACCAGCCGTTCGCGTTCCTGCTGGGTGCGGTGGAAGGTCTGTTCCAGGCCCGCGTGCAACTGGGCATCGATGACATCCAGCTGCATGCGGGTGGGCGTTGGGCCAAGCTTGGCGGCGGCGTCTTCGGCCTGCGCGTGCAGCGCGGTGGTCTGTTCGAGATAGGCCGTGGCGGTGAGCTGGATCTTCTCGGCGCGGCGCAGGTCCTGCAGCTGCAGCAGGTCCCACAGCGCCTGCGGCAGGGTGGTGGCCTTGCGGTCCTGCGTGCTGAGGGGCTTGGCGATGCGGATGGCTTCCAGCAGTTGGGTCCGCGCTTCCTCGCGCTTGCCGTGCTGGAGCAGGCAGTAGCCGGCCATGCGCTGGCCTTCCAGCTGGAACATCGGGTGCGGGATGCTGGCCGCCGAGGTGGACGCCTGCAGGTAGGTCTGCGCGGCGCGCTCGGGGTTTTTGGCGGTGAGCCAGCAGCCGGCTTCGCCGAACCAGCTCTGCATGACCAGCTCGGGCGCGGCGGCATTGCCGGCGTTGCGGGCGGCATCGGCGGCGCTGCGCGCCTGGCGGTAGGCGGTGATGGCCTGGCCGTGGTCGCCGGCCTTGAGCCAGGCACCGGCCACCATCATCTGCACCACCGACGCCTGCTCCTGCCAGCCGTGGCGCTGGGCCAGCCCCAGCGCGCGCTCGGCGCGGCCCACCACCTGCTGCGGGCTGCCGCGCTCAAGCAGCAGCATCAGGTCGGCGAGCAGCTGGCGGTACAGCACTTCCGGGCCGGTGCCGCCGGACTGCGAGGCGGTGTCGCGGGCGATGGCGAACATGTCCACCGGCGCGTCGATGCGCGCGGCCACGCTGGCATGGCGCTCCAGCAGCGGCTGCCAGCGCGGGTCTTCCTCGGTGTCCACCAGCACCAGGCGCAGGCGGTCGCCGGGGCTGGCGGCCAGGGCCGCATCCACCCAGCGTTCAAAGCCGTCGCCCGGCACCATGCGCTCGGGTTCCAGCACGGCGGCCAGCAACCGCAGGTGGCTGCCGTGGTGCTCGGCGAAGCTGTCCAGCACCTGCACCACGTCGGCGGCGCTGTCGGGGTGCTCGGCATGCGGGCCGCGCCAGCCGAGTGTGATGCCCTGCCCGCGCAGTTCGTCCTGGCTGCCCAGGTAGCGCTCGAGCAGGGTCTGCTTGATCTGCCGGCTGTAGCGGAAGCCGAGCTCATAGGGCGTGTCCACGCGGAGGAAGTAGTCTGGCGTGTCGCGGCCTTGGTCGTGCCGCTGCATCTCGAAGAAGGCGGCCAGCAGGCGGCTGGCGTTGGCGGGCAGCCGCCAGACCAGCAGCCGCCGGCTGGGGTCGGCGGCGGCGGCGAGCCAGGCGTCGCTGAGGCGTTGGATGCCGCGCAGCATGGGGGTGTCGTGCATGGGTGTCCCTCCGATGGACCGGTCAGCAGTTGAGCTTGATCTCGCTGCCGTTGACCGAAACGCCACCGCTGTTGATGACTACTTCCGAGCCGCCGGCGGAGATCTTGATCTCGCCGTCGGTGATCTCGATGAAGGCCCCGCCCACCGCCGCGGTGAGCTTGCTGGCCGAGCCGAGGGTCATGTCGCCATTGGACAGCTGGCTGTGGGTGCCGGTGACTTCGTGCTCGAAGGTGCCGTCCACGCCCACGGTGCGCGCGCCGATGTTGGTGTCTTCCACCGCGCCCTGCACGCCGCGCTTGTCCAGCCCGGTAATGGTGGTTTCGCGCCCGGCCGAGTACTCCTGGGTGACCTTGCCGATCACCTGGCGCAGCGAGGTGGAGGTAACGGTTTCCTTCCAGGTACCGGTTCGCTGGCTGGTGTAGTTGCCGGTCAGGGTGGTGCCGAAATCGCCGGTGATGGTTTCGGTGTAGCCGGCCGCGGCGATGGTCTTGGTCTGGCCGGACTGGTAGTTCTGGGTGACCGCGCCGGTAATGTTGGTGGTGCGCGTGCCGGTCACGCCCAGGGTGTCGGTGCCGGTCACGGTGATGCCGCGGTTGGCACCCACGCTGATGTCCTGGTTGGCGCCCACGCTCATGCTGTGGTTCACCGCCACCGCGGTGGACTTGTTGTTCTGGATGCTGGCGTTCTGGTCGTTGAGCACGGTGGTGACCATGTCGCGCTGGGCACGCATGTTGAGCAGCTCGCCACCGGCGGTGTCGTGCATGGTCATTTCGTTCCAGCCGGCGCCCTTGACCGTCTTGGACTTCAGGCCGCTCACCTCCAGCCCGAACGGCGGCATGTTCTCTTCATTGAACACCCGGCCGGTGATGATCGGGCGGTCCGGGTCGCCGTCGAGGAAGTCCACCACCACTTCCTGGCCCACGCGCGGCGGTGATACCCCGCCCATGTCCGCGCCGGCCCACGGGCTCGCGCTGCGGATCCAGCAGGAGCTGTTCTCGGCGCCGTTGTCGCGGCGGTCTTCCTTGCGGTCCCAGTGGAACTGCACCTTCACCCGGCCGTAGGCGTCGGCATGCAGTTCTTCGCCGGGCGGGCCCACCACGGTGGCGGTCTGCGGGCCGGGCATGCGCGGCCACGGGGTCTGCCGCAGCGGGCGGTAGGGAATCTTGCGGCGCAGCACCTCGGCTTCGATGGCGTGGCTGGGCGCTTCGGCGCTGGCGAAATCGCTGGCGAAGTTGTTGCGCCCTTCGCGCTGCAGGCGCACCACGAAGAACTGGCGGTCTTCTGCGCCGCGGCCGATGAAGTCCGGCTGTTGTTCCAGGGTGAAGCAGCCGCCCGCCTGCAGCCCGGCGGCGTTGCCGGCGCATTCAAACAGTTTGGTGGGCCACGCGGTTTCTTCATTGCGCACCGCCGCCAGCGCCTCGCCAATGCGGCTGTCGGCGAAGCGGGCCGCCCCGTCGTAACGGTACTGGGTGAGTTCGGGCAAAACGCCCCGCGGCGCCTCGTTGCCGCGCACCACGCGCAAGGGCGTACTGGGCTGCTTGAAGTCGAAACTGCTCAGCGCATGCGCGCCCGGCCCCACCCGGCGGCGGGCACCCCAGCGGTGCAGGCCGGTCTGCTGCTGCACGCCCTGATCCGCCCGGAAGTACACCGGGGCCGGCTCGCCCAACGCCACGCTCAGGGTGGAGTCGTCGCTGAGCAGCAGGGTGTGGCCCTCTTCATCGTGGCGGAAGCTGTAGTAGATGCCGGCGTCTTCGAGCAGGCGCGAGACGAAGGCGAAATCGGACTCGTTGTACTGCACGCAGTAGGGCAGCTTGGGCAGCTTGCCGGTGTCCAGGTCATAGTCGAAGCGGGCCAGGTCGGGGTAATCGGCGAACACCGTTTCCACGATCTTCAGCACGTTCATGTCCTGGAAGATGCGGCAGTTGCTGGTGTAGTCCAGGAAGGCAAACCACGGCGCGATCTCGGCGCGGTAGGCGCTGAACTGCGCCTCGCGGCCGGTGCTGGCGAACTCGCGCACGTAGCCGTGGATGCCATGACCACCGAACTCGTCGCCCAGGATCAGCCGCAGCGGCTGGCCCACCAGCTGCTTGAGCTCCAGCCGGGGCTGCACCGAGAGCAGCTCGACCTGGTAGGCGAAGGGATGGGACACGCGTTCGCTGCCGTCGAACCGCTTGACCAGGAAGGTCTGCGGGTCCAGCACGGTATCGACACGGATCAGGCGGTGGTCCTGGTGCAGGCGCATGAGCGCGTGACCGGCGGTGAGGGCTTCGGCATACATCGGGCGTTCCTTCGTCCCATGACTTCGAGATCCCGACTCTGCCATCTCTGCATGACGCGCGCCAACATTCTGACGCGGATATTGCGTAAACCGCTTCAGCTTTGTGCAAGCGGAAGGGGGCGGGGGCAACCAGAACGGTTCCCCGCGCGCAGGGCGGCACACCCCTGCAACCGCATCACGGCGCCCGCCCGCAGGCAGGCGCCATGATCACGCCTTACTTGCGGGCGCGCTTGGCCGGAGCCTTGCGGGCCACCGGCTTGGCAGCACGCTTGGCCGGGGCGGCCTTGCGGGCAACGGCCTTCTTGGCAACGGCGGTCTTCTTGCCGACAGCCTTCTTGGCCACGGCGCTCTTCTTGGCGACGGCCTTCTTGGCAACGGCGGTCTTCTTGCCGACGGTCTTCTTGGCGACGGCGACCTTCTTGCCGACGGTCTTGCGGGCGACGGCGGTCTTCTTGCCGACAACCTTCTTGGCCGCTGCGGTCTTCTTGCCGACAGCCTTCTTGGCCACGGCAACCTTCTTGCCCACGGTCTTCTTGGCGACGGCGGTCTTCTTGCCAACAACCTTCTTGGCGGTCGCGGACTTCTTGGCCACAGCCTTCTTGGCCACGGCGGCCTTCTTGCCGACGGTCTTCTTGGCCACGGCGGTCTTCTTGCCGACAACCTTCTTGGCGGTCGCGGTCTTCTTGGCCACAGCCTTCTTGGCCACGGCAACCTTCTTGCCCGCGACCTTCTTGGCGGCGGCGGTCTTCTTGGTCACGGCCTTCTTGGCAGTGGCGACCTTCTTGCCGGCGACCTTCTTGGCGGCCTTGGTGGTCTTGGTCACGGCCTTTTCAGCGGCGACCTTCTTCTTGGCAACCTGCTTCTTCAGCGAGGCGGCTTCGGCCTTGGCGTTGCTCTTGGCCGCTTCCAGCTTCTTCTTGGCGGTGGCCAGGGTCTTGCCGACCGACTTGGCGGCCTTGTCGGCCTTTTTGGCGACGGTCTTCTCGGCCTTCTGCACGGCCTTCTTGACCTTGGCAACCTGGGTGGTGGCAGCCTTGCGTGCGCGCTTGACGGTCTTGCTCACCGACGCCACGGCATCTTCAGCGGCGGTAGCGATGGTCTCGCCCACGTTGCCGGCCACTTCTTTTACTTCGTCGACGCCCTGCGACAGGGTCGCGGTCACACCATTACCGTTGCTCATGATTGCCTCCTAAGGGGCCTGGTCAGTTAAATCGCTGGCGATGCTATACCGGCGCGGTCCATCGTGGAACGGTCTTGTCGCAGCCCATGAGCCGCACCTGTGCTTGGCGGGACGACGCCAGCGCTGCCCGGCAAACCTGGCATCGGCAGCAAACCCCTTTAAAACAGCCTCCGTGCACCGCACGCGTGTTGTCGCGCCTGCCTCCTCTGCATGCGTCGGGCAGTTGTGCGGCGGTGTGCAATTGGGTGTCGAACGCGGATCGGCGGGTTGCCCTTTACTGCACAACTGCGCTGCCTTCGCGCTCGAAACGGCAGGCGGTGATGGCCGGATCCGGCTGCCTTGGCACCGTCCAGTGGAACGTGGCGGGGTGGAAAACGGGGGACCGTGCAGGGCGTCCATCCTGGCCGCCGGCGTGCCGAGCGGGGTGTCGTGCAGCGGCAGGTTGAACCGATGCAGGCGGCAGGGTGGGGACGATGGCGACCGCGCGGCGTCCCGGATTTCATTCGCGGTTTAGGCGCGGGCGGCCACACTCATTCAGCTTGCTTTACCTTATAGAGGCTTCCACCTCCCACGCCGCTCTTCGTTACGGAACCGACGGACCATGCGACCGCTCCCCACCCTGCTCACGCTCGCCCTTGCCGCCGCCTTCGGTGGCTTTGTCGCTTCGGCGATCAACGCGCACCTGGACAACCGTGCCGAAGCAGCGCCGGCGTCACTGGTCATTCCGGCCACCGCCGCACTGCCGGCCTCGGTCGCCGGGCAGCCGGTGCCGTCACTGGCGCCGATGCTGGACCGGGCGATGCCCGCGGTGGTCAGCGTCAACACCAAGCAGGTGGTGCGGGTACGCAACCCCTACTTCAATGACCCGTTCTTCCGCCGGCTGTTCCCGGAAGTGCCGCAGGAACGCATCAACGAATCGCTGGGCTCGGGCGTCATCATCGATGCCAGCGCCGGGCTGGTGCTGACCAACCACCACGTCATCGACAATGCCGACGACGTGCAGGTGACGCTGGCCGACGGGCGCACGGTCAAGGCCGAGTTCATCGGCTCGGACCGCGACACCGACATCGCCTTGATCCGCATTCCCGCCGACAAGCTCACCGCCCTGCCGCTGGGCAACAGCGACCAGCTGCGCGTGGGCGACTTCGTGGTGGCCATCGGCAACCCGTTCGGTTTCAGCCAGACCGTCACCTCCGGCATCGTCTCGGCGGTGGGCCGCAGCGGCATCCGCGGGCTGGGCTACCAGAACTTCATCCAGACCGACGCCTCGATCAACCCGGGCAACTCCGGCGGGGCGCTGGTCAACCTGCAGGGCCAGCTGGTGGGCATCAATACCGCCAGCTTCAATCCGCAGGGCAGCATGGCCGGCAACATCGGCCTGGGCCTGGCCATTCCGTCCAATCTGGCACGCGACGTGGTCGACCAGCTGGTCAAGCATGGCGTGGTGGTACGCGGCACGCTCGGCGTGGAAGCGCAGAACCTGACCCAGCAGATCGCCCAGGGCCTGGGCTTGAACGAAGCGCGCGGCGCGCTGGTCACGCGGGTACTGGCCGGCTCCGGCGCGGCCGCCGCCGGCCTGCGTCCGGGCGATGTGGTGGTGTCGGCCAACGGCCAGCGCGTGGACAGCGCGCAGGCGCTGCACAACATTGAAGGCCTGGCGCCGGTGGGCAGCACGCTTACCCTGGACATCCGCCGCGACGGCAAGGCGCAGCAGCTCAAGGCCACGCTGAAGGAACAGGCGCGCGCGGTCAGCGGCGACACGCTCGACCCGCGCCTGGCCGGGGCCACCTTCGTGGACCTGCCCGAGTCGCTGCGCCAGGCCGGCATCAGCGGCGTGCAGGTGAGCGAGGTCAAGCGCGGCAGTCGCGCGGCCAGCTCGGGCCTTGCCGCCGGCGATGTGATCACCGAAACCACCGCCGGCGAGTTCGCCGACCTGGCCAGCTGGCGCGCCAACTTCCAGCAGCGCCCGCCGCAACTGGTGCTACGTATCGTGCGCGGCAACACCCCGGGCGTGCTGGTGATGCGCTGAACCGGTCAGCCGGCCTTCGCGCGCATCTCACGCCAGCTAACACCCTCTACACCCGGGCGATGCTATTACCTTCAGTTCGTTACCGCGGTTCCTGCCCGGTCACCTTCCCCATCGCACATAACGGAGAGTCACGATGAGCCCCACCAATACCGAAAACCTGAAGGAACACCTGGGCGAAGCCGGTTCGCACCTGAAGTCGGCCGCCACCGCTGCAGGCGGCGCGATCAAGGGCGCCACCGGTGCCGCGGGCGACGAACTGCGGATCGGCAAGGCCAACGTCAAGGCCGAGCTGTCCGACACCGCGCTGTCGGGCCTGGCTGCCGCCGAGTTCGGTGGTGCCGCCGCAAAGGAACAGGTCGATGCCCTGATGGACAAGGGCAAGGACCTGGTGGACAGCGCCGCCGAGCTCATCCGCGAGCGTCCGCTGGCCTCCTTCGGCGTTGCCTTCGCGGCCGGCTGGATCATCGCCAAGCTGGCCCGCAGCGGCGGCGACAAGTAATCCGGCGTGAGCGATCAAGCCCAGTCGACCGCCACCGGTGGCGCGGACACCCCGCCACCGGACGGCGCTGAGAAGGCGCCTCACCTGGATGAAAGCATCCGCCAGGTGGGGGCCGCCGGTCGTGACACCGTGGAGTCGGCCAAGCACACGCTGCGGTCGCTGCGCCGGTTGGCCTCGGCCGATTTCGCGCTGGCGCGCAGTGCCTTCGGGCGGGCGCTGGCGTGGAGTGGCGTAGCGATCGTGTTCGGTGCGTCGGCCTGGCTGTTGCTGGCCGGCACGCTGATCGCGCTGATGGTGCGCTGGGGCATGACCTGGTTCCACTCGCTGCTGATCACCTCGATCCTCAGCCTGATCGTGACTGGGTATGCCATGTGGCGGGTGTCGTTCTTCTTCCGCCATACCGGCATGCATGCCACCCGTCGCCAGCTGTCGCGGCTGGGGCTGTATGACGAACCCAGCGAAGAAGATCCCGATGCCGACGTCGATACGACGGGAGCCAGGCGATGAATTTTGAAGCCTTGCGGCAACGCGTGCAGCGTGCCGAACTGGTGGTGGCGGTGCGGGTGGAGAAAACCCGCAGCAGCTGGTTCACCCTCAGCGGCGCATGGCGGGCCGGTTGGACACCGCTGCGCATCATCACCGTGGGCCTGGCCGGCGGTTTCCTGGCCGGCAAGCTGGAGCCCACCGGGCTCGGGGCGAAGGTCCAAGGGGCACGCTGGCTGCAGATGATCGGCTCGGTGTCCAACCTGTTGGCCAGTACCCAGGCCGCGTTTGCGTCGATGCAGGCCAGTGAGGCGGCCGATACCGCCGAGCAGGCCGCCGACAAGGTGGACGATGCGGTGGACGGCGTGCCGCGCCAGCCACCGGCGCCACGCGCCGCGGCCGCTGCGGCGCCGCGTGTCGACGCCGATGACCGGCGCCAACCGCAGCCGGCTGAAGCGGCGACGGATCTTTCCGAACGCTGAGCCACACCGGTTCACCGGCGCACTGCACCTGAAGCCCTGCCGCCCACCGCGGCGGGGTTTTTTATGGTTCTTCTTCCTTCTGCGGGAAAGGCAGAAGCGTAGCGATGTTGCCTGGCCTGCAGCTGGGCCGGGATGGGTGGGACCACGGGACACGCTGCAAGTACGTCCGTGTAAGCTCCGTCGCGCCATCCATGGCGCTCAGGGTCCCGTGATCCCACCATCCCGGCCCTCGACAATTGGCTGGTGGCCACGGAGGAGGCCAAGCACGTCGCCGCGATGTTGCTGGGGGCGCCTTGGTGAGACCCATGGCGAGTCCAAGGGCAGGTGCATATGACCCCGCCACCAACACGCCGCCCGCACCTGGGTTGCCCAATAATGGCGCACCTTTCCTGCCCGGCGCCCGCATGAGCGTTCCTGCCGTTTCCCTCGATGACACCGTCACCGCGCCCCCACCGCCCCGCCCGCGCGCGCCGATGTCGCTGGTGGTGCTGGCCACGCTGGCCGTGGGGTTCACGCTCTGGGCCGCGCAGGAGGTGATCCTGCCGGTGCTGCTGGCGATGTTCCTGGCGCTGGTCTGCAACCCCATCCTGCGGCTGCTGGGCAAGCTCTGGATTCCCCGCTTCCTGGGCGCGGTGCTGGTGCTGGTCGTGGGCCTGAGTGGTGCCGCCGCGCTGGGCGTGCAGCTGGTGGGGCCGGCCATGGAGTGGGCGCAGGAAGCCCCGCAGCAGCTGCGCAAGGTGGCCCGGCAGGTGCAGGACCTGACCAAGCCGGTGCAGCAGGCCAACCAGGCCGCGGAGAACTTTGCCCGCGTCGCCGGGGGCGAAAGCAGCCGGCGCGTGCAGATCGTGCGCACCCAGCTGGACGACCCCTACAAGGTGTTGACCCGCGCGCCACGGCTGGCCGCCTCGGTGCTGGCGGTGGTGCTGTTGACGCTGTTCTTCATGATCTACGGGCAGAACCTGCAGAAGCATGCCATCGCGCTGTTCCCCAGCCGCCAGCAGCAACGCTTCACCACCGACATCCTGCGCTCGATCGAACGCGAGGTGTCGCGCTACGTCCTCACCATCACCGTCATCAACACCCTGGTCGGACTGGTGTTTTCCGGTGTGTTGCTGCTGCTCGGGATCAGCCTGCAGGAAGCGCTGCTGTGGGGCACGGTGGCGGCCCTGCTGAACTTTGCGCCCTACGTGGGGCCGCTGATCGGCGTGGCGCTGATGCTGTTGATGGGCTTTGTGGAGTTCAGCGATCCGCTCAAGGCCTTGCTGCCGGCGGCCTGCTACCTGGCCCTGCACACCATTGAAGGCCAGGTGGTGACCCCGATCGTGCTGGGCCGGAGCATGGCGATCTCGCCGTTGATCCTGATCCTGTCGCTGCTGGTGTTCGGCTGGCTGTGGGGCATGATCGGGCTGCTGCTGGCGGTGCCGCTGCTGGTCTGCGTCAAGCTGGTGCTGGCACGGCTGGACGGCATGCACGGCTGGGCAAGGTTGCTCGAATGAACCGATCCGGGCATGCCCCTCCGGACCGGCAGGAGTAGAATGGGACGGTGAATTTTCCAGTCCAAGCCATCACCCTCGACCTCGACGACACCCTGTGGCCGTTCGCCCCCATCGGCGCGCGCATCGACCAGGTGTTGTTTGAGTGGATGCTGCAACACAGCCCCGCCACTGCCGCGATGTACCCCGTGGCGGCCATGCGGGAGCTGCGCGAGCGCTCCTTCCACGACAACCCGCAGCTGCACCACGACCTGAGCGCGCTGCGCCGGTTGACCTTGCGTGAAGCGCTGGAAAAAAGCGGTGCCGACCTGGCCCTGCTCGAACCGGCCTACGAGGCGTTCTACGCCGCGCGCAACCAGGTGGAGTTCTACCCGGACGCGCTTGACGCGCTTTCCCGCATCGCCGCGAAGGTGCCGGTGGCCGCGCTCAGCAACGGCAACGCCGACCTGCAGCGGATTGGCCTGGCCCATCATTTCAGCTTCCAGCTGGGCTCGCGCGAACACGGTGCGGCCAAGCCGGCGGCCAGCATTTTCCATGCCGCCTGCGATCGCCTTGGGGTTGCCCCCACCCACGTGCTGCACGTGGGCGACCACGCCGAGATGGACGTAGTGGGCGCGATGCAGGCCGGCCTGCGCGGCTGCTGGATCAACCGCGAAGCGCACGTCTGGAACCACCCTTCGCTGCAGCCTGACCTGCAGTTCGACACCCTGACCGGGCTGGCCGACTGGCTTGATGCGAACGCATCGGCGCAGCACGCCTGACCACGAACGGAGCCTTTCCCGCATGACCCAGATCAACGGTTTCACCACCGACGCCGCCAAGGCCCTTCCGCTGCACGTGATGGAGCGCACCCAGTTCGCCGCTTGGCGCGCGCAGCAGAGCGAGGCGCTGGTTGCCTGGATCGATGCGCAGCATTTCAACGGCGGCGGTGGCAGCGTGGTGCTGCTGCCCGGCGAGCATGGCCTGGCCGGTGCGATCGTGGGCGTGGGTGATCCCGGTGATGCCTATGCGTACGCGCATGCGCCGTTCGCGCTGCCCGAAGGCACCGTGTGGAAGGTGGCCGATGCGCTGCCGGTGGATGTTGAAACCCTGCTGCACCTTGGCTGGGGCCTGGGCAGCTATCGCTTCGCGCGGTACCGCAAGCCCAACCGCGCGCCGGCGCAGCTGCTGGCCACGCCGTCGGCCGAAGTGCGCGATGTGGTGACCGCCAGCCTGCGCGTGCGCGACTGGGTCAACACCCCCACCGAAGACATGGGCCCGCAGCAGCTGGAAGACGCCGCGCGTGCGCTGGCCGATGCACATGGCGCGCAGGTGGAAGTGATCACCGGTGATGCACTGCTGGCACAGAATTTCCCGGCCATCCACGCCGTTGGCCGCGCCTCGCACCGTGCCCCGCGCCTGATCGCGCTGCGCTGGGGCACCGCCGGCCAGCCGCACGTGGCGCTGGTGGGCAAGGGCGTGTGCTTCGACACCGGCGGCCTGGACATCAAGCCGGCCGACGGCATGCGCAACATGAAGAAGGACATGGGCGGTGCGGCGCATGCGCTGGCACTGGCCGGGCTGATCATGGCCCAGCAGCTGCCGGTGCAGCTGACCCTGCTGATTGCGGCGGTGGAAAACGCGATCGGCCCGGATGCGTTCCGGCCGGGCGAAGTGATCGCCACCCGCAAGGGGCTGAGCATCGAGATCGACAATACCGACGCCGAGGGCCGGCTGGTGCTGTGCGATGCCCTCACCTACGCCAGCGAACAACAGCCGCAGATCGTGCTCGACTTCGCCACCCTCACCGGTGCGGCACGCATCGCCCTGGGCCCGGACCTGCCGGCGCTGTTCAGCAACGATGACACCCTGGCCCAGCAGTGGCTGCAGGCCGGCGAGCGGACCCGCGACCCGGTCTGGCGCATGCCGCTGTGGCGCCCGTACCTGCGTTACCTGCACAGCGGCATCGCCGACCTGGCCAATGCCGGCTCGCGCATGGCCGGCTCGGTCACCGCCGCGCTGTACCTGGAGCGCTTCATCGCCGAAGGCCAGGTCTGGGCGCACCTGGACGTGTACGCCTGGAACGACGGCGAACGCCCGGGCCGCCCGGCCGGCGGCGAAGCGCTGGCGCTACGCTCGGCGTGGGCGATGCTGAAAGCGCGCTACGCCTGACCCGTAGAGCGGGGCTCTGCCCCGCTGCCCTGCCGACCCGTAGAGCGGGGCTCTGCCCCGCTGCCCCGCTGCCCCGCTGCTCTACCTGCCGGGTAGAACCCGGCACTACGCTGCGCACCTGGCTGGAACCAACAGATCCCCGCTCCGGCGGGGATCTGCGTTTTCAATACTTGTCGAAAATGTGAATATCCGCGCACGCCGGCTTCTGACACCATGCGCCTGTCGCCCACCCACACGCATCGTGAAGGCAGGATTCCGGACATGTCGCTCTTTGGTTACACCCGCGCCGGCCAGGAGCCAGGCGCCCCGCGTCCCCCGTCGCCGCTGCTGTGGATCGCGTTGATCGCGCTGATTGCCGGCCTGCTGATACTGGCCTTTGCCTGGCTGGCCGGCTGGATCGGTCGTGATCGTGCCACCGCGCAGGCCTTCACCGACAGCATCGAGGCCACCGGTCCGCCCCACCCCGGGTTCCGCCGCGCGCACAGCAAGGGCGTGTGCGTAAGCGGCAGTTTCCAGGGCACGCCGGACGGAGCCGCGCTGAGTTCGGCCCGCGTGTTCCGCCAGGCGCAGGTGCCGGTGCTGGGCCGACTGTCGATCGGCGGCGGCGATCCGCACGGTGCCGATGCCAATGCGCGCGTGCGCAGCATGGCGCTGCAGCTGGTGAGCGATGACGGCCAGGAATGGCGCACCGCGATGAACAGCTTCCCGTTCTTCGCCGTGCCCACCGCCGAGGCCTTCCTGGAACAGACCCGCGCCGGTATCCCCGACCCGGCCACCGGCAAGCCGGACCCGGCGAAGATGGCTGCGGTGCAGGCCAAATACCCCAGCGCGCGCGCCTTCGGGGAATGGGCCAAGACCGCGCCGTGGTCCAACAGCTGGGCCAACACCGACTACAACGGGGTCAACAGCTTCCGTTTCACCGCCGCCGACGGCAGCCAGCACTTCGTGCGCTGGAGCATGCGCCCCCAGGCCCCCTTCGTGGAGATGACCGCCGCGCAGCGCGCGCAGGCCGGGCTGGATTACCTGGCCGACGAGTTCGCGCAACGGCTGGCCCAGGGCCCGGTGCGCTGGGACATGTGGGTGACGCTTGCCGAAGCGGGCGACCCGATCAATGACCCGTCGCAGGTGTGGCCGGCGCAGCGCCGCCAGGTCAAGGTGGGCACGCTGAGCCTGGTGTCGATGCAGCCCCAGGCCGAAGGCGCGTGCCGCGACCTCAACTACGACCCGCTGATCCTGCCCAGCGGCATCGCCGGCTCCGATGACCCGATTCTGGCGGCGCGCTCGGCGGTGTATTCGCAGTCGTTCAACCGCCGCGAGCGCGAAATCGCCAGCGGCAAGGGTGCTGCCGCCACCGGCAAGGAAGGTGCGAAATGAACCGCGAGAATGGCCACTTCAACCTTACCGCGCGGGTGCTGCACTGGCTGATGGCGGCGATGATCCTGACCATGCTGTTCGTGGGCGTGGGCATGGTGGCCGCACTGCAGTGGCGGCCGATGCTGGTCGACTTGCACCGGCCGCTGGGCATCGCGATCCTGCTGCTGGCGCTGGTGCGCCTGTACAACCGCCTGCGCCACCGGCCGCCGCCGTTGCCGGCCGACCTTCCGGCTTGGCAGGCGGCTGCCGCGCATGCCTCGCACTGGGTGCTGTATGGGCTGATGCTGGCGATGCCACTGGTGGGCTGGTCGATGCTGTCGGCCGGTGGCTATCCGATCGTGATGTGGTCCGGCTTCAACCTGCCGGCGATCGTGCCGCATGATCCATCGCTCTACGCCGCGCTGCGCAATGCGCACAGCCTGCTGGCCTATGCGCTGTTCGCCACGGTGGTGGTGCATCTGTCGGCCGCGCTGTTCCACCTGTGGGTGCGCCGCGATGGGGTGTTCCAGGCGATGGCGAAGGGGCCGGGGCGCGCCGACGGTCTGGACACCGACAAGCACCGGTAGCTACCGACTGTTGGTCGGTAGATGGCCATCGGATCAGCGTTGCGAGGAGCCGGCCAGCGGCCGGCACTACCGGTGCGATTGCAGTGCACCCACCTACGGTGGGTGCCTACCGGGCGGCGCGGTGGGCTTCGACGAGGGCGCGGTAGCGCTGGCGGTGCTGGGTGCATTTGGCCAGCACTGCCTCAGGCGTGCCGGTGGCGTAGCGCTCGCCCTTGCCCAGCAGCATGGCGTCGAAGCCGCTGCTTCTGAAGCGCTTCCCCTGGTGCCCCACGTACACGTCGATGTGCTGGTAGAACTCGGCCAGGGGCATGCTCGCGCGCGGATCGCGGGCGCCGATTTCGTGGTCCTGGCCGTCGGTCGGAACGGTCGCCGGCCGTACCGCGCCTTCCACGTGCGGCAAATTCGCCTCGATCCACGCGAACTCTTCCAGCGGCAGGCTGGCCATGCCCATCTCCAGTTTGGCCAGGCGCGGCAGCGCCAGCAGCGCGCCCATCACCGGCGACACCTTCGGCGCGCGGAACCACGACACATTCAGTCGCTCCAGCGCCGGCAGGCCGGCAAGAAAGGCGAAGTCGTCCACGGGCTGGTTCCAGTCCAGCGTGCCCAGAAGGGTCAGGTCGCGCAGCGCGGTGGCGCCGACCAGACCGGAGAAATCGTGCACCCGCCGCAGGTTCTCCATGTGCAGCGCTTGCAGTGCCGGCAGGCGGCCCACGGGCGACAGATCGGAAAACGCCGAGACGTACTCCAGTACCAGTTCGCGCAGCCCGTGCATGCCCTCCAGCATCGCCAGCGTCTTCGGCCGCGCATGGCTGATCCGCAACGCGGTCAGCTGCGGCAGCTGCGCCAAGGCAGCCAGCTGGGCCTGGTCGGGTTCGTGCAGGGTCAGTTCGCGCAGCCCTTCCAGTTGCAGCACGCGCACCCAGTTGCGGTCGTGGCGGGTCAACGTGAGCCGGGTGGCGTCGTCGGGCGCGTCGGCCACGTCTTCGTAATGGCACGCCCAGCGCTGCGCGTTGGGCGTGATCGTCCACACCCCGCTGGCACGGTCGATGAGATCGGCGAAGTGGTGTTTCATCGGGTGCGCATCCGGTCCATGGAAGGCACAGGATACCCGCTCGCCTACAGCCAGCCCTTCTGCCGCGCCAGCCGATAGGCTTCGATGCGGTTGGCCACGCCCAGCTTGCCGATGCACTCGGACAGGTAGTTGCGCACGGTGCCGTGCGACAGGCCCAGCTGGCTGGCGATCTCGCTGGCCGAACGCCCGTCGCCCGACAGGCGCAGCACCTGGCGTTCGCGGTCGTTGAGCGGGTCGGCCTGCGACCACGCATCCAGCGCAAGTTGCGGATCGATCGCGCGTCCGCCGCGCTGCACCTGGCGCAGGGCATCGGCGAGGCGTTCGGCCGGCGCGTCCTTGAGCAGGTACCCGCAGACGCCGGCATCCAGTGCGCGGCGCAGGAAGCCCGAGCGCGCGAAGGTGGTCACGATCACCACCTTGATCGGCAACTGTTGGCGCGCGATGCGCTGGGCCAGCTCCAGCCCGGACAGGCCGGGCATTTCAATGTCGGTCACCAGGATGTCCGGCTGCAGCTGCTGCAGCATGCGCCAGGCCACCTCGCCATCGGCGGCGCTGCCCAGCACCTCGATGTCCGGCTCCAGGCCCAGCAGCGCCGACAGCGCGCCGCGCACCATCGCCTGGTCTTCGGCCAATACGATGCGGATCATGCCGACCCGCCCGCGGGCAGCGACGGTGCCGTTGACAGGTCGGTCGGCAACGCGGCCACCGCCGCGGTGGCTGCCGGCAGCGGAACGCGCACCGTTACGCAGGTGCCCTCGCCCTTCACCGACTGCACGACCAGCGTGCCGTGCAATGCACTGGCGCGTTCGCGCATGCCCCCCAACCCATTGCCGTCGGCGTGCACGCCGCCGCGGCCATCATCGCGTATCTCCATCAGCAAGCTGCGCCCTTCCTGTTCAAAGCGTATCCAGGCCTGGTGTGCCTGCGCGTGCCGGGCGATATTGGTGGCGGCCTCGCGCAGCACCAGCGACAACCCGCGCTCCACCTCCGGCGGCATCGGCGGCGGCGGCGCGTAGTGCAGGTGCACGTGCTGGCATTCCAGCAACAGGCGCGCTGAGGCCAGCTCGGCGGCCAGGTCGCTGGCGCGGATCCCGGTAACCGCGCTGCGCACTTCGGCCAGAGCCTGGCGCGCGATCGCTTCGGCTTCGGTCACTTCGCGGCGCGAGGCCTCCGGATCACGATCAAACAGCTTGCGCGACAGCTCCAGCTTCAGCGTGATCAACGACAGCGTATGCCCCAGCAGGTCGTGCAGGTCGCGCCCGATGCGCTCGCGTTCGGCGGTGGCGGCCAGCCGGCGCACTTCCTCCTGCGACAGCTGCAGCGCCGCGTCGCGGTCCTTGTTGATGCTCTCCACGTTGACGATGATGCCGATGATCAGCCCCATCGACGGTATCCACACCACCAGCTGCCAGGGGTACCCCACCCACAGCGCAATGCCCACGAACAGTGCGTTGAGCACCAGCAGCTGGACCAGGTAGCGCCAGAGACCGGTTTCCCGGCACACCCGCATCATCACGCAGCCGAAGATGAAGTAGCTGATGCCTGCGGGGTACCAGGGCAGCAGTGAAAGCCCCATCGCCACCATCGCCAGCGCATAGCGCGGCCCATGGTGGCGCGGGGCCAGCAGCAGGCGGCCGTACAGCGCCAGGAACAGCGGGTAGGTGAGCAACGTCAGCCACAGCCAGCGCAGCGTGTAGCCAGTGCCGAAGATCGGGGTGAAAAACACCCACCCGCTCCACAGCAGATGCACGGCATCGGCCCAGGCCGGCTTGCCGCGGCGCAGGTTGTCGGCCACCGACGAGTCCGGCGCGGGGCGCAGCAGCGAGGCGATCCAGCGCGAAGACACGGGCGGTTCCAGGGCGGGGCGGTCAGGCGCGATCATGCCAGTTTCGTCCGCCGCTTAGCCAACCCGGCGCAGGCGCCGCCGCGCCAGCCCAAGCGCTACGCCGGTGACCGCCAGCAACACCACGATGTGCACCCACGTGCTGCCCTGGGCCGGCAGGCCCACCGCCGGCAACGCCAGCTGGGCCAGGTGCCAGGTGGGCCACAGCGGGGCCAGTGTGGAGAACACGGGCGGCAGGATCGACAGCGGCAGCCACAGCCCCGACAGCAGCGCCAGCGGCAGGTACACCAGGTTGACCACCGCCGGGGCCGCACTGGCACTGACATGGCTGCCGATCCACAGCCCGATCGCGCCCAGCGGCAGCGCAGCGAACGCGGCCACGGCCAGCAGCCGCAGCACCATGCCCGGCGCCAGGCCCACCCCGGCCAGGGCCGCCACCCCCAGCAGTACCAGCGCCACCAGCAGCGCGAACAGCACGGCCATCAGCAGCCGCGCCAGCAACGGGGCCATCGGCGGCAACGGCAGCGCGCGCTTCAGCGTGAGCAGGCCGCCTTCGCGGTCCAGCGCCAGCTGCACGCCGAAGCCGAACAGCGCCGGGGCCATCGCACCGAACACGCAGTAAGTGGCCAGCAGGTACTGCGGCGCGTTGCCGCGCCCTAGCAGGATGCCGAACAGCGCATAGAACAGCACCGGGAACAGCAGCGACGGCACTGCGAAGGCGGGCGTGCGCCAGGCGCGGCGCAGTTCGCACAGCGCTTCAACGCGGTAGATCCGCCAGGTGGACGCGCGCGGGCGCGTGGTCGTTACGGTCGTCAGGGTGTTCATGCGGCCTCCCGGGTCAGTTCGACGAAGGCGTCGGCCAGGCCGCCGCCGTGTACTTCCAGTTCCTGCAGCTGCGGGTCTTCGGCCAGCAGCCGCGCCACCACCGGCTCGGCCGGTTCGGCCAGCAGGTGCAGGCGCAGCCCATCGCGCTGCACCTCGCGCACCCCGGGCCAGGTTTTCAGCACGTCGGCTTCCAGGGCGCTGCGGCAGCGGATCCGGCGCGGGGCCAGCTGATGGCGGAACTGCGCCAGCGGGCCATCGGCCAGTACCCGCCCCTGTTCGATCACCACCACGCGCTGGGCCAGCGCTTCGGCCTCTTCCAGATAGTGGGTGGTCAGCAGCACGCCGCAGCCTTCGCTGGCCAGCTGCCGGATCGCCTGCCACAGCGCCTGCCGGGCCTGGATGTCCAGGCCGGTGGTGGGCTCGTCCAGGAACAGCAGCTGCGGCCGCCCGCACAGCGCGATGGCGAACTGCACGCGGCGCTGCTGGCCACCGGACAGCTGGCTGTAACGGCGTCGCGCGAGGTCGGTAAGCCCGGCCAGTGCCAGGCACTCGGCCAGCGGGCGCGGGTCGTCGTAGCAGGCGCTCGCCAGCGCGATCAGTTCGTCCACCTGCAGCACCGGCGGCAGCGCGGTGCTCTGCAGCATCACCCCGATACCGCGCCGGCTGGCACGCTGTTGTGGATCGCCGCCCAGCAGCTCGGCGTGGCCGGCATCGAGGGCGCGCAGGCCCAGCAGGACCGAAATCGCGGTGCTCTTGCCCGCGCCGTTGCGGCCGAGCAGGGCCAGCACTTCGCCACGCTGCAGCGAAAAACCCACGCCCTGCAGCGCGGCGACAGCACCGTAATGCACCTGCGCATCGCGCAGCGTGGCCAGGGCAGTCGGGCAGGAAACAGACATCGGGACACTCCGTGACGGGTTCGGCACAGCGTCGCGCCGCGGCGGGGCCGATCCCAGTGGCCACCGTCAGCGCAAGCAGGTGACAGCTGTCACTGCCGTGGCCCCCGGTCGGCGGGCATGCTGTGCACCTCCCGGCCCGGTGCCGGTTTGTCCCCGGCCGCCGTTGCGGTCACACTCGTCCCGATTCCCCGTCCAGACTCACGATGAACGCATCCGCTGAACTGCTCAAGGAACTCCGCATCGACCGCAAGGCGACCCCGCCGCCGTCCGCGCCCCGCCGTGGGCTGTGGATCGGGCTGGCCATCGTCGCCGTGCTGCTGCTCGCTGCCATCGGCTGGTTCGTGTTCGGCCGGCAACGTCCGATCGAGGTGACGACCGCACCGGTGGTGGCCATCCAGCAGGGCGGCGCCAGCGGTTCGGTGCTCGATGCCAGCGGCTACGTGGTGGCGCGACGCATGGCCACGGTGTCGGCCAAGATCACCGGCAAGGTGCGCGAGGTGATGATCGAAGAAGGCATGCGGGTGGAAGAAGGCCAGGTGATGGCCACGCTCGACCCGATCGATGCCAACGCCCAGCGCAGCCTGTCGGCCTCGCAGCTGGAGGCCGCGCGCAGCCAGCTGGCCGGGCTGCAGGCGCAGGTGGCGCAGGCCAACGCCGAAGCCGGCCGCCTGCAGACGCTGGTGGGCCAGCAGCTGGTGTCCCGCTCGCAGTACGACCTGGCCATTTCCCAGCGTGACAGCCTGCGCGCGCAGCTGCGCACCGCCGAACGCAATACCAAGGTGGCCAACGACGCCCTGGCCATCGCCGACCTGGGCGTGGACAACAACACCGTGCGCGCGCCGTTCTCCGGCGTGGTCACCGCCAAGGCTGCGCAGCCGGGCGAGATCGTGTCGCCGTTGTCGGCCGGCGGTGGCTTCACCCGTACCGGTATCGGCACCATCGTGGACATGGAGTCGCTGGAGATCGAAGTGGAGGTGGGCGAGTCGTTCATTGGCCGCGTGCAACCGAAGATGCCGGTCGAAGCCACGCTCAACGCCTACCCGGACTGGAAGATTCCGGCCGAGGTGATTGCCATCATTCCCACCGCTGACCGCGGCAAGGCCACGGTCAAGGTACGCGTGGCGCTGAAGGTGAAAGACCCGCGCATCGTGCCGGAAATGGGCGTGCGGGTGAGCTTCCTCGAGGCCGCACAGCCGGCGCAGGCCGCCGCGCCCAAGGGCGTGCGCGTGCCGGCGGCCGCCCTCGTGGAGCGCGACCAGAAAACCGTGGCCTTCGTGGTGAAGGACGACCAGCGCGTGGAACAGCGCGCGGTCACCACCGGCGCCACGCTCAACACCGACCGCCAGGTCAGCCAGGGGCTGAGCGCGGGCGAGGTGGTAGTGCTGGACCCGCCGGCGGAGCTGAAGGACGGCGGCAAGGTCGTGGAAGCGAAGCAGTAAGCCGTGCCGCCCCGCTGGGCGGCGCGACGCAGTGTATGACCCGCGCGCCACCGCGCGCGGCCTCGAACGTGCGCTACCCGTGCCGAGCAGGCGCGCAGGCGGGCCGCTGTCTGCCACCGCGCATCCCACCCGGGCCCGGCCCTCATTCCGCCGCAGGCAGGCGCATGCCGCATGCCGCGCCGCCCTCGATTCGCCCTGATCCACGGAGAACCGTCCATGTCGACCCTGGTTTCGCTCCGCAACATCACCAAGACCTACCAGCGTGGCCCCGAGAAGGTGCAGGTGCTGCACGGCATCGACCTGGACATCCAGCGCGGCGATTTCGTCGCGTTGATGGGGCCGTCCGGCTCGGGCAAGACCACCCTGCTCAACCTGATCGGCGGGCTGGACACGCCCAGCGACGGTGAAATCGAGATCGAAGGCGAACGCATCGACCGCATGAGTGGCGGCCAGCTGTCCACCTGGCGCAGCCACCACGTCGGCTTCGTGTTCCAGTTCTACAACCTGATGCCGATGCTGACCGCGCAGAAGAACGTGGAACTGCCGCTGCTGCTCACCCACCTGGGCGCGGCCCAGCGCAAACGCAATGCCGAGATCGCGCTGACCCTGGTGGGCCTGGCCGACCGCCGCAGCCACCGCCCCAATGAACTGTCCGGCGGCCAGCAGCAGCGCGTGGCGATCGCACGGGCGATCGTGTCCGACCCCACCTTCCTGATCTGCGACGAACCCACCGGCGACCTGGACCGGCAGTCGGCCGAGGAGATCCTGGGCCTGCTGCAGCAGCTCAACCGCGAGCACGGCAAGACCATCATCATGGTCACCCACGACCCCAAGGCCGCCGAGTACGCCACCCATACCGTGCACCTGGACAAGGGCGAACTGGCCAGCGCGCCAGCGGCCCACTGACGGAGGATGCCGCGATGAAGTACTTCTCGCTGGTCTGGGCCCAGCTGTTCCGCAGCAAGACACGCACGCTGCTGACCCTGCTGTCGGTGGTGGCCGCGTTCCTGCTGTTTGGCATGCTCGATTCGGTGCGCGTGGCGTTCAACTCCGGGGGCGAAACCATCGAAGGCGCCAAGCGGCTGGTGGTGTCCTCCAAGCTTTCGATCACCCAAAGCCTGCCGTTGCGCCTGCTGCGTGACATCGAAGCCACCCCGGGCGTGCGCAAGGTGAATTACGCGATGTGGTTCGGCGGCATCTACCAGGACCCGAAGAACTTCTTCCCCAGTTTCTCGGTGTCGGACAACTACATGGACCTGTACCCGGAGTTCGAGCTGCCGCCGGCGCAGGCCGAGGCGTTCAAGAACACCCGCACCGGCGCCATCGTGGGCGAGACCCTGGCCAAGCGCTTCGGCTGGAAGCTCGGCGATACGATTCCGATGCAGGCCACCATCTTCCCGCGCAAGGGCAGCAATGACTGGCCGCTGGAACTGGTGGGCATCTACCGGGCCAAGGACCGCAACAACGCCGGCGCCGAGAACCAGCTGCTGCTGCACTGGAGTTACTTCGATGAGTCCAACGACTACATCAAGAACCAGGTCAGCTTCTACACCGTACAGCTGGACAACCCGGCCCACGCCTCGCGCGTGGCCCAGGCGATCGATGCGCTGTCCCTCAATTCCGACCGCGAAACCAAGTCGCAGACCGAAGCGGCGTTCTCGCAGGCATTCGCCAAGCAGTTCGCCGACATCGGGCTGATCGTCACCGGAATCATGGCCGCGGTGTTCTTCACCCTGGTGCTGCTGACCGGCAACACCATGGCCCAAGCGGTGCGCGAACGCATTCCGGAACTGGCCATCCTCAAGACACTGGGCTTCAAGGACGGCACCGTGCTGGTGCTGGTGATGGTGGAGTCGGTGCTGTTGATCGTGCTGGGCGGGCTGATCGGCATGGGTCTGGCCGCCATCCTGATGCCGGCGATCAGCGCCAACAGCCAGGGCATGATCAGCCTGCCGGGCGTACCGGTGCAGACCTGGGCCATGGCGCTGGGCCTGATGGCGGTCATCGGCGTGGTAGTGGGCCTGCTGCCGGCATTGCGCGCGCAGCGGTTGAAGATCGTCGACGCACTGGCCGGACGCTGAGGAGCCCCCATGAAGACGCACTGGATGTGGAACGTGTTGACCGTGCTGCTGCTGGCGGTGGCATTGGGGGTCTGGATCGTGCTGCCATGGCCGGCGGTGCTGGTTATCGCGGTGGCACTGGCCGCCTGGCTGCTGCTGACCCGCAGCGGACGGCTGTCGCTGGCGGCCGCGCGCATCGGCATTGCCAGCCTGCCGCAGCGGTGGGGCGCCTCGTCGGTGATCGTGGTCGGCATTGCCGGCGTGGTCGGGGTACTGGTGGCGATGCTGGCAATGGGCGACGGCTTCAAGGCCACGCTCAACCGCAGCGGCAGTGACGACGTGGCCATCGTGCTGCGCGGTGGTTCACAGGCCGAGACCAACTCGGTGATCATGCGTGACCAGCTGCCGCTGATCCAAAGCCTGCCCGGGGTGGCCCGTGGTACCGATGGCAAGCCGCTGGTGTCGGCCGAGCTGTCGCAGGTGATCAGCCTGCTCTCGCGCAGCGACCACAGCGACACCAACGTGCAGTTCCGCGGGGTCGGCGACAAAGCCTGGGAAGTGCGCAACACGATCCGCATCATTGAAGGCCGCCGCTTCAAACCCGGCCTGCGCGAGATCGTGGTGGGCAAGGGGGCCAAGGCCCAGTTCGAGGGCCTGGAGGTGGGCAAGACCCTGCAGTTGGGCAAGCAGGACTGGACGGTGGTGGGCGTGTTCGCCTCCAACGACGTGCACGAGTCCGAGCTGTGGGCCGACACCCAGACCCTGTCCACCACTTACAACCGCAGTGCCTACCAGTCGGTCAACGTGCGCACCGACGGCACGGCCGGGTTCGCCCGCTTCAAGGCGGCGATGGAGGCCGACCCGCGGCTGAAGCTGGACGTGGAAACCAGCCGGGCGTACTACAGCAAGCAGTCCGGCGGGTTGAGCAAACTGATCAGCATCCTGGGCACGGTGATCGGCACGATCATGGCCATCGGCGCGGTGTTCGGCGCGCTCAACACGATGTATGCGGCCGTGGCCACGCGCGCACGTGAGATCGCCACCATGCGCGCGATCGGGTTCCGTGGCCTGCCGGTGGTGACGGCGGTAATGCTGGAAACCATGTTGCTGGCCCTGCTTGGCGGTCTGCTCGGCGGTCTGGTGGCATGGCTGGTGTTCAACAACTACACCGTGTCCACGCTGGGCAACAACTTCAGCCAGGTGGTGTTTCAGTTCCAGGTGTCGCCGCAGCTGTTGTGGACGGGGCTGAAGTGGGCGCTGGGCATCGGGCTGGTGGGTGGCCTGTTTCCGGCCCTGCGTGCAGCACGTCTGCCGATCACCACGGCACTGCGCGAAACCTGACACCGCAATAGAGGCACCCGCGCGCGCGTTTGCGCACACGCGATAGCAGGCCACGAACCGCATCCGCAAGGGTGCGGTTCTTTTTTTTGGTTCTTCGCCCATCTGCGGGCCAGGCAAAAACGTGCATTGGCGCTTTCCAAGCGCAGCCGTCGGCGTGTCGGGCGCTGGGCCCCGATACCCTTTCCGGCGAATGTCCTCCGGCGTCGGCCTGCGGCCGCCCCCTCCCCCTTTATTTCGCCTCTAAGGGCATCGGCGCCCAGCGCCCGACCCACCGACAGCCTTCCAAAAAACGTGGCGTCCACCTGCGCACCGCAAGCCGAGCCCCGTAGCAGCCGGTAGGCTCCTGGGCAAAATAAAGGAGGAGGCCGCCCGGCGGCCGGGGGACATTTGCGCCAGGGGCCTACCGGCTGCTACGGGGCCCTCACGCTCGCGACCTCACCGATCGGAGACGCCAGCCGCGGCGCCTGCACATCCGGCGACCCGCGTCCCGTCGTGCTCACTCTGCAACGGCCATTGCAACAAGACGCTTCCCTCAGATGGGAGAAGAACTTTTTTGCGTAGCCACCCATGGGGTGGCTCTACCGGGTGGCGGACGCTGAACGCTTGTCGTCGTGCGCGTCTGCAGGCACTCAAGTTGCAGGGTGCATCGCCGTTATCGGTGCCTCTGCCTGCATCGTTGCGATGCGCTGCAGTCACGACGGCATGCATTACAAAAAGATAGTTCGCGAACCCGCGATTTTGTCAGCCATCGTTCATTTTTAGCGGTTTTTATGCTTTCAAGTGAAAGTAAAAATTTTGAAAAGTCATTAGACTCCCGCCCCCCGCGTCGTGATGTTGTTTCCCACGTCGCCCGCAAGGGCGCTTGTTTTTCCTGAAAAGAGATATCGCACGGATGTATTTGAAGACCCACCCGCTGCGCAACGCGATTGCCATCGCGCTTGTTGCCAGCTGCAGTGCCCCTGCCTTCGCCCAGACCGCCACTGATGGCACCACCAATCTGGATCGCATTGAAATCACCGGCTCGCGCATCCGCCAGGCCAGCGTCGAGAGCGCCCAGCCGGTCGTCGCGCTGAACCGCGCCGAGATCGAGAAGAAGGGCTACGTCAACGTCGCCGACATCCTGCAGGACGTCACCGCCGCCGGTGCGCCGGCGATGAGCCGCGCCAACTCGCTGGAGTCGGGCCGCGATTTCGGCGGCATGTACGTCAGCCTGCGCAACCTGGGCCCGGAACGCAGCCTGGTGCTGATCGACGGCCGCCGCATGGGCGTGTCCGCCGCCGGCTATTCCGACCTCGCCTCGATCCCGTCCTCGATCGTGGACCGCGTGGAGGTGCTGACCGACGGTGCCTCGGCGCTGTACGGCTCGGACGCCATCGCCGGCGTGGTCAACATCATCACCCGCAAGAACTTCGACGGCGCGGAAGTGAACGCCTACGTCGGCCAGTACAGCGAAGGCGACGGCCAGAAGACCGGCTACAGCGCCACCTTTGGCAAGACCTTCGACCGTGGCTGGGTCACCGTCGGCGGCGAGTACTCCGACGAAGATGCCGTGCTGGGCAGCGCGCGTGAGTTCACCGCCTACCCGAACGGCCCGCGCCACCCGACCGACGGCCTGAGCGGCGTCACCCCGTGGGGCTATGCCACTGTCGATGGCAAGAACCTGAGCGTGGGCCCGGGCGGCGACCCGACCGTGCTGGGTAACTTCACGCCGGCCAACAAGGCCAACGACGCCAACACCAAGACCAACATGAGCCTGCTCACCGGCCTGCAGCGCAAGTCGGTGTTCGCCAACGGTGGGTTCTCGATCAACGACAACCTGCGCCTGGTGGCCGACGCGCTGTACACCGAGCGTGAGTCGACCAAGCAGCTGGCCGGCTACCCGTACCAGAGCACCGGCTCGCGTGCGCTGCTGTCCAAGGACAGCGCGTTCAACCCGTTCGGCCGTGACGTGGCGTTCGCGCACCGCACCGAAGAACTGCCCCGCGCCACCGAAAACAACCTGACCACCAAGCGCGCGAGCGTGGGCGTGGAAGGCAGCTTCGAAACCGGTTCGCGGTACTGGGACTGGAACGTGAGCTACATGTACAACCGCAACGAAGGCGAGCGCATCGGTACGGGCAGCATGTACCAGCCGAACGTCAACCAGTCGGTCGGTCCGTCGTTCCTGGATGCCAACGGCGTGGCCCATTGCGGCAGCGTCGGCAACGTGATCGCCGGCTGCACGCCGTGGAACCCGCTGGCGCCGATGGGCTACACCGGCCCGGGTGCACTGGGCAACCAGGACGTGCAGGACTTCCTGTTCACCCGCTTCACCGACAAGATCCAGAGCACCACCAAGGTGGCCAGCGCGAACATCTCCGGCTCGCTGTTCAGCCTGTCGGCCGGTGACATCATGGGCGCCATGGGCTTCGAGCACCGCAGCGAAGAAGCCAGCTACGACCCGGACATGATGGTGCAGAAGGGCCAGATTGCCGGCACCTCCGGCCAGCCGACCCGCGGCGACTACTCGCTCAACGAAGCCTACCTGGAAGTGCAGGTGCCGCTCCTGGCCGACATGGCCTTCGCGCGCGAGCTGTCGCTGGACATGGCTGCCCGTTACTCGGACTACAGCAACTTCGGTTCGACCACCAACACCAAGTTCGGTCTGAAGTGGAAGCCGATCGACAGCCTGCTGGTGCGCGCCACCTACGGCACCGGCTTCCGCGCACCGACGGTGGAAGATCTGTACGGCGGCACGGTCACCACGCGTGATTCGTACACCGACCCGTGCGACATGACCTTCGGCGCCGCGGCCAACAACCCGCAGGTGCTGGCACGCTGCCTGGCCAAGGGCGTTCCGGCCAACTTCCACCAGCTCGCCGCCGACGGCAATGCCGCCACGGTGCCGGGCCAGCAGGGTGGTACCGACTTCACCTCCGGCTCCAACGCCGAACTGAAGCCGGAAACCGCCAAGACCTGGACCGTGGGCCTGGTGTACAGCCCGGAGTTCGTGTCGGGCCTGGACCTGAGCCTGGACTGGTGGAAAATCCGCATCAACGACGTGATCGTCGGTGAGTCGGCCACGGACATGCTCAACCAGTGCTACGTGCAGGGCGTGGACGCGGCCTGCAGCCGCTTCACCCGCAGCAAGTCGGGCAAGACGATCGGTCAGGTGAGCAGCCTGGACCGCACCCTGCTCAACGCCGGCTACCAGGAAACGGCCGGCTATGACATCTCGGTGCGTTACCGCCTGCCGGAAATGGCGATCGGCAAGTTCGCGATCACCTGGAACACCACGTATGTGGATTACCTGGAACGCAAGAACGACAACGTCGACACCACGCCGGTACGCCAGTACACGGGCTGGGAAGGCAACTTCCGCGTGCGCTCGAACCTGAACCTGGATTGGCAGTACGGCAATCTGGGCCTGGGTTGGACGGCACGTTACTACTCGGGCATGCAGGAAAACTGCGCATTCGCCACCGAGTGCAGCAACCCGGGCTTCAGCTCGCCGTACACCGGCAACCAGGGCATCAACAAGGTGGGTTCGAACACCTTCCATGACATCCAGATGCGTTACATCCTGCCGTGGAACGGCACCATCTCGATGGGCATGAACAACGTGTTCGACCACCAGGGTCCGATCATGTACAGCCAGCCGAACAGCAGCTTCACCTACTACGGTGGCTTCGACATCGGCCGTTACATGTACATGAAGTACCAGCAGCGTTTCTGATCCACGGCTTACTCTCTCCAAGCCGTTGAATGGAAGTAAGGCGGCGCCCTCGGGCGCCGCCTTTTTTTGTCGCCAGGGCAAGATCAAAAGCTATGCGGGCCCGTGCGTTCTTCGGGCTGGGCCGGTGGGAGTGGGGTGGCGGGACACGCCGTAAATCCATCCCTGGAGGCTCGTGGGCGCCTTGCTCGTTTGTGCAGTCCTGCACAAACGGCAAGACCGGGGTTGGGCGTCCTGCCCAACCCGTCCGGCGCATGCGCCGGACCCATGGCGCCCAACGGTCCCGCCACCCCACTCCCACCAGCCCAAGACACATTGCGGTTCTCACAGAAACATCTGGAGCAACAGCACGTTGTTTCCATGTGCGTTCTTGGCTGAAATTGTTGTGTGGCCAGGGCCTTCTTCGATGGGCAGCATGCGTTCGCCGCGCCGGCCAACGATATCGGCAGTCGTTTGGGAACCGACCCTACCTCGTATCAATTGCCTGTGCCTGGCCTGCTTGCTTCGCTTGCCCATGGCTACCGATCAACCGTCGGGGGTGGGGCTGGGTGGGATTGCGGGACCCTCCACCGCATGGATGCGGTGGCGGAGCCTACACGGACGTACTTGCGGCGTGTCCCGCGAGCCCACCCAGCCCCGCCCAGCCCGTCACGCGCGCCAACCAAGGCTTCGGCTCTACGCTCTGCGCTCTTCAAAGCTCCTAAAAAACCTTACCCCCGCCGCGACCGCCACACACTGTCACCGATAAACAACAACAGCCCGATCCAGATCGCCGCAAAGCCAATCGCCTTGGCCGCATCGAACGGCTCACGGAAGAAGAACACCCCCAGCAACAACCCCAGGCTCGGCGCGATGTACTGCAGGATCCCCACCAGCGAAAGCGGAATCCGCTTCACCCCGTAGGCAAACCCGATCAACGGCAGCGCCGTCACCGCGCCACCCAGAATCAGCAGCGCATCGTTCTTCCAGCCCCACCCGCTGAAAAAGCCCCCGCCGTGCCCGTTCTCGCTCCACACCGCAAACCCGATCGCCGGCAGGAACAGATACAGACTCTCCACCCCCAATCCCGCCACCGGGTCCACCGAAATCAGCTTCCGCAACAACCCGTACAGCCCGAACGAACACGCCAGCCCCAACGCAATCCACGGCGGTGTGCCCGCGTCGTAGGTGAGCCACGCCACCCCCAACGCCGCGCAGCCGACCGCCAGCCACTGCAACCCGCGCAGCCGCTCCTTCAGCACCACCACCCCCAGCACGACGCTTACCAGCGGATTGATGAAATATCCCAGGCTCGTCTCGATCACATGGCCCGCGTTGATCGCCCAGATGTACAGCCCCCAGTTGAACGCAATCGCCACACTGCTCAGCGCCAGCGTCGGCAGCGCCCGCTTCTGCGCCGCAATCTGCTTCCACCAGCCCGTCCCCGCGCTCAGCAGCAGCCAGGCCACCACCAGCACCGTGCTCCAGATGATCCGGTGCGCGATGATCTGCTGCGACGGCACCGCCTGCAGCAGGTGCCAGTAGACCGGCACCAACCCCCACAGCGTGAACGTAAACGCCGTGATCGCCAGACCGCGCCGTTGCTCCTGCAGACTGTGCTGCGACACCGCGCTCATTTCGCGCGCGTCCGGGCCAGCGTCAGCACCAGCACGCCGACCAGAATCACCACCATCGCCGCGATGTCATGCAGCCCGAAACGCTCGTGGCCGATCAACGCGCCCAGCATCACCGCGATCACCGGATTCACGTAGGCATAGCTGGCCGCCAATGCCGGGCGCACGTTGTGCAGCAGCCACACATAGGCCGTGAACGCCACGATCGAACCGAACATGCACAGGTAGGCCACCGCCAATAGACCGTTCATGCTCGGCCACGTCGTCGGGCGTTCACCCGTGGCCACGCCCAGCGCCACCAGCATCAGCCCGCCGCACAGCATCTGCCCCGCGGCGGTCATGAACGGATTGGGCAGGTCCAGCCCGCGCGCCCAGACCGAACCGAAGGCCCAGCCGATCGGCGCGATCAGCAGCAGGATCAGCCCCTGCGGCGAGGCCGTCAGGCTGCTGCCGGCGTTGAGCCAGACCACGCCCAGGAACCCGATCGCGATGCCCAGCCATTCGCCGCGGCTGGCGTGGGTACCGCGCATCGCCCCGAACAGCGCCATCCACAACGGCACCGAGGCCACCGCCGTGGCGGCCAGGCCCGACGACACCGTGCGCTCGGCCAGCACCACCATGCCGTTGCCCAGCACCAGCATGGTCAGGCCCATGATCGCCAGGTTGCGCCACTGGCGGCGGGTCGGCGCGGCCATCCCGCGCCAGCGCAGCACCGCGTACATCAGCGACCCGGCGATGATGAACCGGGCACCGGACACCATCGTCAGCGGCAGGGCGCCGCCCTCCAGCGCCAGCCGGATACCCAGGTAAGTGGACCCCCAGACCACGTACACCAGCAACAGGGCAAGTACGACAAGGCCACTCCGGGGAGCAGCCGCTGAGGGTTCGGGCGAAGACATGGCACACCACCATCCGGGGGAACCCGGATTCTAGGCCACTGCGCTGCCCGGTTCACGAAAGAAAACGGCAAGCTGTGTCTGCTTTGGCCTGCCGGGGCGCCGGTGTCGGGCACCTGTCGTTGACGTGCGGTAGGGTAACAAGGGTGACGCACCATCGTTTCCCAGCCAGGACACCCTCCCTGCATGAGTACTCCCTCCCCCGCCGCCGTGGCACACCCCGAGCGGGCCGCGCTGCGGCGCTCGATCTCCAACACCCTCAAAGGCTCGGCCGGCAATCTCGTCGAGTGGTATGACGTCTACGTCTACTCCGTGTTCGCGGTGTATTTCGAATCGCAGTTCTTCTCGGCCGCCGACAAGAACTCGACCATGTACGTCTGGGCGATCTTCGCCGCCACCTTCCTGATGCGCCCCATCGGTGCCTGGTACTTCGGCCGCTTCGCCGACCGCTACGGCCGGCGCCTGGCGCTGACGGTCTCGGTCACGGTGATGGCCGGCTGTTCGTTCCTCATCGCCATCACCCCCACCGCCTCGCAGATCGGCATCTGGGCGGCGGTGATCCTGCTGTTCGCGCGCCTGCTGCAGGGCTTTGCCACCGGCGGTGAATACGGCACCAGCGCCACCTACATGTCCGAGGCGGCCATTCCCGGCCGGCGCGGGTTCCTGTCCTCGTTCCACTACGTCACCCTGGTGGGCGGCCACGTACTGGCGCAGCTGACCCTGCTGGGCATGCTCACCTTCTGGGACAAGCCGCAGATCTCCGAATGGGGCTGGCGCATCGCCTTCGGCATCGGCGGCATCGCCGCCATCGTGGTGTTCTGGCTGCGCCGCAGCATGGACGAATCGCTGGGCGAGGATTCCATCGAAGCGGCCAAGGAAGGGCGGGCCAAGGCGTCCGGCTCGATGTACGAGCTGTTCGTGCACCAGTGGCGTCCGCTGCTGCTGTGCTTCCTGATCACCGCCGGTGGCACCGTGGCCTTCTACACCTACTCGGTGAACGGGCCGAAGATGATCCAGAGCGCCTTCGCCGGCACCGACGTGATGACCGGTACGCTGATCAACCTGGGCGTACTGACCTTCCTGATGGTGCTGCAGCCCATTGGCGGCTGGTTGTCCGACATCGTCGGCCGCAAGAGCCTGCTGGTGTTTTTCGGCGTGGGCGGCGTGCTGTACAGCCACTACCTGATCACGGCCCTGCCCCAGCAGCAGGATCCGCTGATGGCCTTCGTGATTCTGGCGATCGGCTTTGTGATCCTGACCGGCTACACCTCGATCAACGCAGTGGTGAAGGCCGAGCTGTTCCCCACCCACGTGCGTGCACTGGGCGTGGGCTTCGGCTATGCGATGGCCAACTCGCTGTTCGGCGGGACCGCGCCCCTGCTGTACCAGGCGGCCAAGAGCAGCGATCGGGTAGGCCAGTTCGCCTGGTATGTCACCGCGATCATTGCGGTATCGCTGGTGGTGTACGTGTTCTTCCTGAAGAACAAGGGCCCCAACTGGTTGGACGGCACCCGCACCCACCCGTAAGCCGTCGTCCGTGGCGGGCCGCACACGCGGCCCGCGCTTCAATCACCGCCGGCCGATCGCGTACCCTTCTCCGTGACCCTGCGCCGATGATGCGGCGTGGGGCATTGGATGACGCAGCAGAGGGACGTGGCGGTGCGGGGATGGATCCTGTGGATGTTGATCGGGCTGGGGCTGTTGATCCCGGCCGTGGGCGGTGCCCGCGAATGCCGCGCCGGGCAGCCGGTGCCCGACCGCCACCCCAGCAGCGTGGCCCGCGCGCCTACCGCGCTGGAGCAGCAGGCGCACGCACTGGCTTGCCAACGATTGGAGCAGCGCGACCAGCCCCTGCGACCTTGGCTGAGACCGGTTCAACATGCGTTGACCGGGGTGCTCCTGGGCGCGGCCCTGCTGTGCGTGGTCACCCTGTTCCGGCAGTGGCGCTGGCGGTATCGCGGGCGCGCGGGCGGTTACGCCTTCGTTGCGGCGGTCGCGCTGAGTGCCGGGATGTTGCTCAAGATCGCGGTGGCGGTCTACCGCGGGGTGACTCTGGCCAACGTGCGTGGGCCGCCGCGCTGGCTCTGGTACGAACTCTCGCCGGTGGCCTTCACCGTGCAGCAGTGCATGGAGGCGGCGATCGCGCTGGGGATGGTCGGCTTCGGGTGGGCCCTGCTGCGATCGGGGCGACCCCTGCCGCCCCCGAACCCGCTGCCGCGGCGTGGTCCACGCCGTGGACCGCGCCGCCGCTGAGGTGCCTCAGCGGCGCGAGGCTTCGCTCTGCTCGCGTACCTTGCGGAACTCCGACCCCTGTTCCCAATGCGGCCAGCGGCGGCTGTTGGCCAGCTCGGCGCCCAGGTCGTACACCAGCAGGGTATCGGCGGCATGGCCGCTGGCGTCCCACGTGGGGGTCCACGCGTCGCAGGCCTGGTGGTAGCACGCGGCGAAGTAGGCATCGCGCAGTTCACGGCCCTTCTCCACGCCGCCGTCGGTCATGTCCAACCCCGGACCGATGGTGATCGCCGGCACGCCCAGGCGGGCGAAAGCGAAGTGGTCGGCACGGTAGAAGAAGCCGGCTTCCAGGTTCGGGTCCGGCGAATAGCTGCGGCCACGGGCCTTGGCCACGCGCTCCAGGTCGCCTTCCAGCGACACCCGGCCCTTGCCCCAGGACGCGATGTCACGGGTCGGGCCATCCGGGCTGAACATCTCGATGTTCAACACCGCAGCGGTCTTGTCCAGCGGGGCGAGCGGGTGCGCGGCGTAGTAGCTGGCGCCGAGCAGGCCCTTCTCTTCAGCGGTCAGCGCCACGAAGTACAGCGTGCGCTGCGGCTGCGGGCCGGCGGCGAACACCCGGCCCAGCTCCAGCACAGTGGCCACGCCGGTGGCGTTGTCGATCGCACCACGGCGGATGCGGTCGCCCTTGGCATCGGGCTGGCCGATGCCGAACGCGTCCCAATGCGCGGAGAAGATCACCGCTTCATCGGCATGCGCGCCGCCGGGCAGCTTGGCCACCACGTTGCGGGTGATGACCTGCTCGCGCTTGAGCTTGAAGTCCACCGACAGGCGCGCATCGCCCAGTGCCACCGGCTTGAACGCCGGGGTCATGGCCTTGCGCTTTTCGGCGTCGAAATCCAGGCCGGCGTCGCGGAACAACTGCTCGGCCAGGCTGCGCTGCATCCAGCCGCGCACCGGCACGTGCTGGGCCAGCGCCTGCTCGGGGGTGCGCTCGATATCGAACAGCGGCGAGGTGCCCGAGCTCTTCACCGTGGCCCAGCCATACGCGGCCGGTGCGGTTTCATGCACGATCAGCACGCCCTGCGCGCCGCGGCGGGCGGCCTCTTCGAACTTGTAGGTCCAGCGGCCGTAGTAGGTCACCGCCTTGCCATCGAACGCACCGGGCTGATCGGCCTCGAAGTCGGCATCGTTGATCAGCACCACGGCGATCTTGCCGTGCAGGTCCACGTCCTTGTAGTCGTTCCACTGCCGCTCGGGTGCGTCGATGCCGTAGCCGACGAACACCAGCGGTGCGTCCTTGATGGCCACCGCCTGTTGCGGGCGCAGGCTCTGCAGGGTCACGTCCTCGCCATTGGCCAGGGTGCGGGTGCTGCCCTTCTGGCGCAGCTGCGCGCGCACCGGCCCGTCAACCTGGGCGCGCACCATCGGCACCGGCTGCACCCAGCTGCCGTCCACGCCGCCGGGCTGCAGGCCGTACTTCTTGAATTCTTCGATCAGGTACTGAACCGTGCGCTCTTCGCCCGGCGTGGCCGGGGCGCGACCTTCGAAGTCGTCCGAGGCCAGGATGCGCACGTGCCGCGACAGTGCCTGCGGGTCGATGCCGCCGCCGGGCAGGTCATTGGCCGCGTGGGCCAAGCCACCCACGAACAGGCAGGACGACAGCAGCAACATGCGCATCGGATTCACGGCAGGCACCAGCACGGAAAGCAAGGGCCTGCGAGTGTAACGTGACACCTGCATGACCGTGCAGCGGATGCCGTGGCGGCGATGCCGGGAGCACCACGACCGACGGTCATGGCCTACCGGCGGTCGCGGTCCAGCCAGCAGGCCAGGCCCTGCGCATTGAGTTCGATGTCCATCGCCAGCACCTGCGTCACCGCCGCGTCGTCAAGCCTGCACCCGTGCGCCTGCGCGCGCTCCAGGTACAGCGCGGTCAGCGCCGCCACCAGGCAGCGGTGGCGGTCGGGGCGCGCATCGCACTGGTGCCCGATGTGGACCATGGCATCGATCTGCTCGACCAGGTCGGCGCCCAGTCTGGCCACGTCCTCGACGCGGCCGTAATGGGTCAGGAACATCGCCTGCGGCGCGGCCGCCAGCAGGCGCGCGATCGACTGTTTCAGCGGTTCCGGGTCGAACTGCACCGGCGAGGAGGTGGGCACGATGAACGCGCCACGATCACTGTCCAGCTCGCGGTAGGACAACCCGAAGGTGTCGCCGGTGAACCATGCGCGGCTGCGCGCGTCCCACACGCACAGGTGGTGGCGCGCGTGGCCGGGGGTGTCGATGCAGAGCAGGCTGCGCCCGGCCAGGTCCACGCAATGGCCGTCGTCGGCGATGACCACGCGGTCGGGGCTGACCGGCAGGATCGGGCCGTAGCTGTGCTCGATCTGCGTCTGCCCATACACCTCGGTCGCCCCGGCGATCAGCCGGGTTGGATCGACCATGTGCGGCGCACCGCGCGGATGCACCACCAGCCGGGCGTGCGGCAGCTGCTGCATCAGCAGGCCAGCGCCGCCGGCGTGGTCCAGGTGCACGTGGGTGAGGATCAGCCAGTCCACCGCGTCCACGGCCAGCCCGGCGCGTTGCAGCGCGGCCAGCATCGCCGGGACGGCCAGGCCGGTGCCGCAGTCGATGAACGCACCGCGGCCGTTCTCCACGACCAGGTAGGCCGCGTCGAAACTGCCGCGTTGCATGAAGCCGGTATCGATGGTGTGGATGCTGGGGTCGAACGACATCGGATCATCCCGGGCGGATTACGCCGCCATCTTAGGACGATCCACCGGCCCGCTTCGATGCGGCTTTGGTCGCACGCTGGGCCAGCCACGGGGTGCGCAGCAGGATCGCGCCGACCAGCACCGCCAGGAACGCGCCATAGGCGTACAGCACCGCCAGCACCTGGCGCCAGATCGGCCCGGCATCGGATTGCACCACGCCGATATGGTGGCCCCACAGCATCGCCGCGATGCTCAGCACGAAGGCCAGCAGCAGCGCGATGGCATCGAACGCGCGCCGCGCCGCATGACGCGGTTGCCGCGGGAACAGCCAGTACAGCGCACCCAGCAGCACGAACCAGGGCAGGAACAACAACAACGACAACCAGGCCATCGCAGTCTCCCCTTCAGGATGCCCGCATCATGCCACGTGGGGCGGTTGGGGTTGATGGGGGCGGTGCAGGCGATGACCGTCATCGCCATGCGACCGCCCCTTCCGTAGGTACCGACCGTTGGTCGGTACCCGCGTCAATCATGCCAACCCGCGCAGTTCCTGCAATGCGGCCAGCACCACGTCCACTTCGGCATCCAGCTTGAACAGCTCGCTCTGCAGGCCATCGCCGTGTTCGGTCTGCTTGAGCACGCCGATCAACTGGCCGGCATCGCGCGGCGAATCGAAGCCTTCGCTCTGGATCAGCAGGCTGCCGTCACCGGCCAGCAGCTTGAAGTAGAAGCGGCCGTCCTGCTCGCGGTACTGCTTGAACAGCGGCGGTGCCGCGCGCGCTTCGGTGGCATCGTCACCGGCGATGTCGCCGGCGCTGGACAGGTCACGCAGGCCCACCGCATGGCGCAGTTCCTTCAGCAGCGGCACGGCGTACTGCTCGCGCAGCTGCTGGCCACGGCGACGCAGCAGCGCCTCGATCTTTTCCGGCTCGGCCATCAGCGCCTCGTAGCGCTCGCGCAGCGGGGTGAGCTCGGCGTCGATGCGCTCGAACAGCTGCTGCTTGGCATCGCCCCAGCTGATGCCGTCGGCGAAGGCCTGCGCAAACGCGGCGGTCTGTTCGGCGCTGGCGAAGGCCTGGTACATCTGGAACAGCGCCGAGCCGTCGGTGCTCTTCGGTTCGCCCGGTGCGCGCGAATCGGTGAGGATGGAGAACACCAGCTTCTTCAGCTCCGCGCGCGGGGCGAACAGCGGAATGGTGTTGTGGTAACTCTTGCTCATCTTGCGCCCGTCCAGGCCGGCCAGGGTGGCCACCTGTTCGTCGATCACCACCTCCGGCAGCGGGAAGTACGCCTTGCCGTACACGTGGTTGAAGCGCTGGGCGAAGTCGCGCGCCATCTCGATGTGCTGGATCTGGTCGCGACCCACCGGCACGCGGTTGGCCTTGAAGATCAGGATGTCGGCGGCCATCAGCACCGGGTACATGAACAGCCCGGCGCTGATCCCGGCGTCCTCGTCCAGCTGCTCCTCGCGGTTCTTGTCCACCGCTGCCTTGTAGGCATGGGCGCGGTTGAGGATGCCCTTGCTGGCGATCACGGTGAGGAACCACATCAGCTCGGTGGTTTCGGGAATGTCGCTCTGCCGGTAGAACCACACCTTGTCCGGGTCCAGCCCGCAGGCCAGCCAGCTGGCCGCGATCTCCAGGGTCGAGCGCTGGGTACGCTCGGGTTCCTGCGCCTTGATCAGGCTGTGCAGGTCGGCCAGGAAGAAGAAGCTCTCGATCTCCGACGCCTGGCTGGCCGCGATGGCCGGGCGGATGGCGCCCACATAGTTGCCCAGGTGGGGGGTGCCGGAGGGGGTGATGCCGGTAAGAACGCGGGTGGTCATAGGGGAATCATTACGGACAGGTGAACCACGCCAGTTTACCTGCCCCGGCCCAACCCCGTTGGCAACGGTGAGCCGTTCAATCCATCACCCCAACGTGGAGCCGTGCCATGAAACGCCTGTTGCTGCCCCTGCTCGCCGTGCTGGCCCTGTGCGGCTTCCGCCCGGCCCCGCTGCCCCCGCGTCTGGACCCGGGCCCGGTCTACCTGACCGTGCTGGACCGCGATGCGGGCACCACGCTGCCGCAGTACCGCGGCGGCAGCCAGCGCTGGATCGCGGGGGAAAAGGGCCACCGCTACAGCGTGCGGCTGCGCAACCACAGCGCCGAGCGGGTGCTGGTGGTGGTGTCGGTGGATGGCCTGAACGCCATCAGCGGCGAGGTGGCCGCGCCCGGCCAGACCGGCTACGTGCTCAACCCCTGGCAGACCGCCGACATCAGCGGCTGGCGCAAGTCGCAGGACGAGGTGGCGCAGTTCGTGTTCACCTCGCCCGGCAAGAGCTACGCCGGGCGCACCGGCCGCCCGGACAACATCGGGGTGATCGGCATCGCGGTGTTCCGCGAAGCCGGCGCGGTGCTGACCACGCCCGCGCTCAAGCCCGTACCGGGGCGCCGCCGGTTGTCCACGCAGGACGCCGGCGCGCAGGCCGAGGCCATGGCCGACAGCGCGCGCGGTTCGGCTGCCGCGGCGCCTGCACCGGCCCAGCGGCTGGGCACCGGGCATGGCGCGCGCGAAACCTCGCAGGTACGCGACACCACATTCGAGCGCGCCACCGACTACCCCGTACAGCAGACCGAGCTGCGCTATGACAGCGCCCGCAACCTGCGCGCACGCGGCATCCTGCCGGTGCAACAGCCGCGCCAGGACGGACCCCGTGCGTTCCCGTCGCAGTACGTGCCCGACCCGCCGGGCGACGATGGCCGCCGTTGAGGGCGGCGCATGCACAAACGAAACGGGCCGCGCGATGCGGCCCGTTTCGTTTCATACACCCGGTGAAGCTGTCACTGGCACGTGCGTGCCGGCGTCATTTGTAATCTGGGTAGTCCTTGCGAATGGCGGTTTCGAAGTCGCGGACCTCGGTTTCGGCGCGGTCGCGGGCCCAGCCATAGCGTTCCTGCAGGCGACCGGCCAAGTACTCGGCGTTGCCTTCGGCTACCTTGAAATCGTCGTCGGTGAGGTCGCCCCACTTGGCCTGGGCCTTACCCTTGAGCTGCGTCCACTTGCCGGAAATGATGTCTTTGTTCATGGGTTCGCTTCCTTGATTGCAACGGCACCTTCGCCGCACGGACAGAATGCGATGGACGACGTTCGGTGGCGGTCAAGCGTGGATGAAACGCATGCTCACGTGGTTGAATGGCCGGTGCACGCACGGGCGTGCCGTGGCGAGCGCGCGCATTGAATCGCGCGCATACAAAAAAAGGCCGGGAGATCCCGGCCTTTCTTGTTGACGCATGATCGGTTGAATCAGTTGCCCTTGGCAGCGTCTTCGACCGTCTCGCCTGCCTTCTGCACGTCCTTGCCAGCACCGGCAACGGTGTTGCAGCCGGACAGCATGGCCACCGAGAACATCGACAACAGCATCAGTGCAATAACACGCTTCATGGGGTTCTCCTGTTTAATCTACGTCGACACCGGCAATCCGGTCCCACCTGTCAGATGAACCGGCCACCGCACGGCGGCAATGGCAGATCCTCTTCCCGATCGCGGTGACGTCGTGGCTGTTTCCAGCACCGCCGCCGCGTGAAGTGCAATCTGGCGGGAGGGGCGTGCAGTGAATGTGAACGCACCTTGGCAGCGTTCAGCAAATTTCAGGAAAACCCCGGCGGGCGGGCCCTCAGTCGCGCATCAGGGTGGATTTTCCGAACAGGCTTTCCACCAGGTCCACGGCCAGCACGGCGGTGCTGTTGCGGTTGTCCAGCAACGGATTGAGTTCCACGATGTCCAGCGAGCCCATGCGGCCGGTGTCGGCAATCATCTCCATCACCAACTGCGCCTCGCGGTAGTTCACCCCACCCGGCACCGTGGTGCCCACGCCCGGGGCGATGCTGGGGTCCAGGAAGTCCACATCGAAGCTGACATGCAGGTGGGTGTTGGCGTCGATGCCATCCAGTGCAGCTTCCATGGTGCGCTTCATGCCGGCTTCGTCGATGTAGCGCATGTCATACACATCCACCTGGTGCTGCTTGATCAGCCGCTTTTCTTCCTGGTCCACCGAGCGGATGCCGATCTGGTGCACCTGCTGCGGGCGGATCGCCGGAGCATCGCCGCCCAACCGGGTCAATGCTTCCGGGCCCAGCCCACACAGGCAGGCCACCGGCATGCCGTGCACGTTGCCCGACGGGGTGACCTCGCTGGTGTTGAAATCCGAATGGGCATCCAGCCACAGCACGCGCAGGGTCTTGCCCTGCTCGCGGCACCAGCGCGCCACCGCGGTGATCGAGCCGATGCCCAGGCAATGGTCGCCGCCCAGCATGATCGGCATGCGGCCGGCCTGCAGTTCGGCGTAGGTGGCGTCCATCAGCGCGCGGTTCCACGCCACCACCTCGTCCAGGTGGCGATAGCCCTCCACCGGCGCGGTCCACGGATTGCGCGGGCCATCCAGGTTGCCCAGGTCGCGCACATCCACGCCACGCGCGGCCAGCGCGTCGCCGAGGCCGGCGATACGCAGTGCATCCGGGCCCAGACCGGCGCCGCGATGGCCCGCGCCGATGTCGGTGGGAACGCCGATCAGGGAAACCGGGGGATACGTGGCCATGGGATGCCTCCTGCAAATGCGAAAAAAGAGCCACAGTCTAGCCAGCCGGATGCAGGCTCACTCGCGGCGGTGCAGCAGGCCGGTCGCAATGACCCTCCGCGACGCTGCGTGACCCGGTGCGTCGCATCCGGACACGGTGGGGATGGCGGCGTCCGTCAGCGGTTTGACACCGCCGAAAACGATCCTGCGATTCATCTTGCGTTTGCCGTGAAGGCAAAATTTCCGTGCTACATTTCACACATCTTCGCAGTACTGATTGACTAATCCCTCGCGGGTTGGTCGTTTTTGTTGTGTACCAGGGGGCAGTACGTGCAGCGCAGTACCATCCATCAGATCGTCCGCAGTGCCAGCGGCGAGAGCCAACCGGCCCGCCAGCTGTATGACATCGACGGCATCGAAGCGACCTTCCGACAGGCGCGCGAACGCGAATCCAGCCTCACCCTGCTGATGCTCTCCACCGCCGATGGCCGTGCCGTCGCCGAGAGTTCCGCGCTGGGCGTGGATGGCCGTCGGCTGGCCGCGATGGCCAATTCATTCCTGACGCTGGGCGAGACCGTCTCGCGCGAACTGGCGCTGAGCGAAGCCGACTACGCCACCATCTGCACCCGCCAGGGCAACGTGGTGCTGATCCGCATCCAGGGCGACAAACCGCTGACCCTGACCGCGGTGGGCAGCCACGACCTGAACATGGCCGTGCTGCTGTTCCATGCGCGCGAGTGCGCCACCCGTCTTGACGCCGTGCTGCGCCCGCGCGCGGCCTGATCGCCTTCCGCTTTCCTGCAGTGCCTTCAGGCAGGCCGTCGGCCTGTCTTCCCCTTTGCCTGACTCACAAGGATTTCCGTGTCCAACCTCAATCTGGAAAAGCTCAATTCGGTCGCTGGTTTCGTCGGCGCCGCCCTGGTCGACAGTGACAGCGGCATGGCGCTGGCTACCCTCGGTGGTGGCAACATCAACCTGGAACTGGCCGCCGCCGGCAATACCGACGTGGTGCGCACCAAGCGCCGCGTGGCCGAACAGCTGGGCCTGGCCGACAGTATCGAAGACATCCTGATCAGCCTGGGCACGCAGTACCACCTGATCCGCCCGCTGGAGAGCAACCCTGTGCTGTTCCTGTACGTGATCATGGACCGCGCCAAGGCCAACCTGGCGATGTCGCGGCATGAGCTGAAGGCCTTAGAGAAGACCCTGGATTTCAGCTGATTGATGCATGTCCCGTGCGGCGCAGGCCGCGCGGGACGTTCGCGCCGACGCGTGCGGCGTGCACGCCGCCATCGGCCGCAGGGACACCCCATGAATACCCCCATTCGTTCCTTCCAGATCGCCGCGCTCGGCCTGGACCTGCTGCACCAGACCCGGCTCAAGCTGGCCAGTTCCCTGCTGCTCGCCGAGCGCATGGACGTGACCCTGGCTGCGTGGTCCGGACAACGCGTGGACCTGCTGGTGCTCAGCCTGGACCATGCGGCCAGTACCGCCGCGCTGGCCGATGCCCGTGCACTGGGCGTGCCGACGCTGCTGATCGCACGACGCTTCAGTGCCACCGCGCCTGGCCAGCTTCCGCACGGCGCCACCGTGCGCGACATCAACGAACAGCTGTCCACCTTGCTGCTGCGCGCACCGGAAACCGCCGATGTCGTGCAAGGCACGCCGCTGCTGATGCAGCTGGCCCGGCACGATGCGCAACCGGCGGGTCTGCACCTGCTGCAGCGTGGCGGCATGACGCTGCTGGTCGACCCGGCCACGCGCAGCATCGCGCTGCCCGCCGCCACCACGCTGGCCGAGGTCGCCGCGCAGCTGGACGATGCGACCTGGTCACTGACCGCGATCGATGCGGAAACCTTCCGGCACCAGTACGCCTACCGTCTGCCGCAGCGGCATTCGTTCGAAGCGCTGTTCTTCTGCATCGCACGGCATCGGCCGGAGCTGATGCCCGCCCCCGCCGCGCAGGCGTCGCTGCAGTTGCGCCAATGGCCCGACCTGAGTGCCGATGACGTACCCGGCACCTGGCTGTTGGCGATTGCCCGCCTGCACGCGCGTCCGTGGCGTGCCACCGCGCTGGCCAGCGCCTGCCGCATGCCGCAAGACACCGTACAGTCGCTGTTCTCCGCCGCGCTCGCCAGCGGCCTCGCCTTGACCCAGGACGCTCCCGTGCCCCCTTCGCCGCCCCGCGCTGAAACCAACGATTCGCGTTTCTTCTCGTGGGTGGCGCGGCGTTTCGGCCTCACCCTGTTCCAGGGGGCCGCGTCATGAGCCAGCCGGCCAACAAACTGGTGTTCGTCGGCGGCATGGGCGCCGGCAAGACCACTGCGGTGCGTGCGATCTCGGATGTCGAACCGGTCAGCACCGAAATGCCGCTCAGCGAAGACGCGTACGGCGACAAGGTTGAAACCACCGTCGCGCTGGACTACAGCTCGATCGAGCTGGACGACGGCGAGCTGCTGCACGTCTACGGCGTGCCCGGGCAACGCTACCTGGATTTCATGTGGCCGATGGTCTGCGAAGGCGCGCTGGGCGTGATCGTGCTGGTCAGCGCGCGCCACCCCGACCCGATTGCCTCCACGGTGGAGCTGCTGCAGGAGTTCTCGCGGATCGCGCCGCAGGCGAGCCTGGCGGTGGGCATCACCCGTACCGATGAGCACCCCGAGCTGCTGGTGCCCGACGTGCGCCAGGCGCTGCTGGATGCCGGCTTCCGCCTGCCGGTGATGCGCGTGGACGCGCGCTCGGCCACCCAGGTGACGTTCCTGGTGAAGTCGTTGTTGTCGTATCGGTTTGCCGAGACCCACTAGGCTGCTCGCCCCCCTCACCCAGGACTGCCAGATGCGAACCGATTCGTCCACGACCGGCTACCAAGCGCTGCTGGAACTGCAGCAGCGCATCCACGCGTTCAACATCGACGCGCTCGTCGAGAACGGCATGGGCCCGCACGATCCGGGCATGCCGCGCCAGGTGGGCCTGGAGCAGCGCCTGGCGCTGGCACCGCTGCACGGTGGCGTGCACCTGGAATTCCACGGCAACCCATGGGACGACACCTTCGCCTGGACGCTGGAGTGCCTGGCCGACCAGCAGGTGGCCGACGTGATCGTCTCGCTTTCCTTCACCGGCCCTGACGAAGGGGCCAACGGTATCCGTGAGTGGGAGTTCACGCCGCTGCTGGACACGGGGGTGCACTTCCCGCACCTTCGCTCGCTGTCGATCCGCCCCACCGAACCGGCCGACCACAACGCCTCGCTGGTCCAGCGCCGCGGCACGATCATGGAAGAGGCCGGCGACATGGCCCGGTTCGCCGCGAAGGCGCCGCACCTGACCGAACTGGTGCTGCCCAATGCCCCGGATGCGTCGTTCTTCGATGTATCCCTGCCACACTTGGCCACGCTGCGGATCGGTGCGGGCTGCGATACGCAGGGCTTCATCACGCACCTGGCCACCGCCAGCACGTTGCCGCGACTTGGCCTGCTCGATTTCGCCGAGTCCACCGAACTGCGCTCCGCCTGGGCCGACGAACGGCCCGACGGCATGGTCACCGCGTACGACGCCTATTCGCGGTTGTTCTCCGGGTCGGGCTTTGCCAGCGTGCACAGCTTCATCCTCCGCAACAGCGCGCTCGACCTTGCGCAGCTGCAGGCGTTGCAGGACCTGCGGCCCGGGCTGCAGTTCATGGTCATCCAAGCATCGCAGGGCGGCTACGTCAGCCACTTCGCGCACGGGGTGTTCCCGTGGCGGCATCAGATCCAGACCGATTCCGGCTTGCGCTGAAAGGAGCGCACCGCACCGCCGCCAAGGAGATCGCAGGCGTGCGCAGAAGATGGTGCCGCTTATCCGAATCGAACGGATGACCTACTGTTTACAAGACAGTTGCTCTACCAACTGAGCTAAAGCGGCATGGCGCGCGGCGATTCTAACGCACCCGCGCACAGTCGAGCGAGCGTTGCTGGGCCGCACCGCTGCGCTGGCGGGCGACGCTGGCATCGGCCGGGGGCGCCAGGGTCGCGTCCAGCCACCATTGCGCGCTGCCATCGCCACCGCTTGCGATCAGCCGGGCGTTGAAGCCGGCCGCACTCAGCGCGGCCATGCGGCGTTCGGCGCCCTCGCGGTTGCGGTACTGGCCCAGGGCAATGGCGTTGGTCTCTTCACCGTTGGCGATGATGTAGTAGTCGCTCAGCCCGGCGGCGACGATGCGCTTGACCGTGGCCTGGGCGTCCTCGCGGCTGGCGGCCGCGGGCAGGACCACCCGGTAGCGGGTAGCCCCGGCATCGGCTACCTCGCGCAGACGCGCGCCACGCAGCGTCCCGCCGGCCTTGGCCTGCGCGGCCTGGGCCGCGGCGCGGTCGGTGAACGGACCCAGGCTCACGCACTGCGCAGGCGCGGCAGGCACGGGCGCAGGGGCTTGGGCTACGGCCGTTGCGGGCGCAGGCGGTGCGGCGACGGGCGCAGGCGCCACCGCGGTGGCGGCGGGTGATTCGGCAGCCGGTGCCTGCGCCGGCGCAGCGGCCGGCGGCGGCGGCACGGGTGCCGGCGTCACGTCATCCAGCGCCGCGGCGGGCGTGCTGGCAATGGCGGCGCCCGTGGGCGCACTCGCACTGGCAGGCAGCAGCTGCAGCTGGGCCACCCCGGTGGTCGGTGGCGGCGGCGCGGGCACCGGTTCGCCCCGCAGCATCCACCACAACGCCACCCCCAGGTTGAGGATGGCCAGCACGACGATCAGGGCACGGGTCAGCATGCGGCGATCCTACCGTGTGCCTGCCGGCTGATGCACGGCCCAGCGCGCCAGGCCGTCAAGCACCAGCGCGGGCTGGTAATGCGCATCCTCCAGCAGCGGCATCAGCGCGGGCGCGCCGCCGCCATGCACCAGCAGCGCCGGCAGGTGTCCCAGCAGCCTGGCCGCCTGCGCGCGGCTGCGTTCGATCAGGGCCACCGCGGCACCGTCGCAGCCGGAGGCGAGCGCGTCGGCCGTGTCATTGGCGAACTCGCTGTAGTCACCGCCGGTGGGCGGCAGCTGCACCGCGCGCGCATGCAGCGCTTCGCGCATGGTCGTTGGCGATGCCGCGATGCGGCCGCCGTGGTGCAGGCCATCGGCATCCAGCAGGTCGATGGTCAACGCGGTGCCCACCCCGGCCACCACCACCGCTTCACCGCGCTCGGCGGCGGCCAGCAGCGCCAGGAAGCGGTCCACGCCGAACTTGTCCGGGTCGGCATAGGCCACCTGCACACCCGCACAGCGGGCCTGGGTGCGGGCCACCCGCACCTCGCGGAAACGGCCCTGCAGGATCGCCAGCATGCTGCGGGTGAGGGTCGGCGCGGCGACGCTGGCCACATAGGCGACATCGCCACTGGGCAGTGCCTGCAGCTGCTCGGCGGGCATGGTCTCGGCACCGTGCGGCCAGGCCTGCACATCGCCGGCGCGCACGCCCTGCAGCGGCGCGAATTTGAACCGCGAATTGCCGAGGTCGAACAACCAGTCGCTCATTGCGCCCTCACGCTGACTTCGCCGGCGTGCACGTGCTGCTCCACGCCGTCGATGCGCACGCGCAGCGCGCCATCGTCGGCCAACCCCAGCGCGGTACCTTCGCGCCATTGCCCGCCCTGCTCGACGCGCACGGTCTGGCCACGCAGCAGATCCAGTTCGGCATAGCGCGGCAGGAACGGCGCCAGGCCCTCGGCATCAAAGGTCTCCAGCGCGGGCAACAGCCGCGCCAGCACCGCCGCGACCACGGCATTGCGGTCCACCGGCGCACCGGCCAGCGTGTCCAGGTCGATCCAGGGCTGGGTGATCTGGTCGGCGAAGGCAGCCGGCATGTGCACGTTGATACCGATACCGATCACCGCACGCGCCGGCCCGGCATATTCGCCGCCGCCCTCGACGAGCAGCCCCACCAGCTTGCGCCCGTCGACCATCAGGTCGTTGGGCCACTTCAGCCGCGCCTGCACATAGCCCAGGTCGTGCAGCGCTTCGGCCACCGCGATGCCGGCCACCAGGCTCAGGCCGCTCAGGCGCACCAGCCCACCGGAGAACAGCCGCAGCACCGACAGGTACACATGCGCGGTCAACGGCGAGGCCCAGGTGCGGCCGCGTCGGCCCCGACCGCCGGTCTGGCGCTCGGTCAACAGGACGCGAACGCCCTGTTCAGGCGCGCTGCACCGCAGCAATTCGGCATTGGTCGAGTCCACCGTCCACGCCACCTGCAGGTCGCGCACCAGGGCCTGGGCGGCGTCCGGCAGGCGGGTGCGGATGGCATCGGCGTCCAGCAGGTCCAGCGGTCGGGTCAGGCCGTAGCCTTCGCCCGCGCGCCCGTCCACCTCGACCCCGGCAGCTCTAAGTCCTTGAATCCGCTTCCAAATCGCGGCGCGGGTCACGCCCAGCTCGTGGGCCAGGGCGTCGCCGGACAGGCGCCCGGCGCCCAGTTTGGCCAGCAGTTGGCGGTCGTCCACAGCAGCTTCCATCAGGTGATCGGCAAAAGTATGCGGGAAAGCCCCGCTGCTTGCCTGCCGGGCGGGGTTCCAATCACGGCCCTGAATCGGGCTAGAATCGAAGACTGACCCGCCCTTCCGGATGTCGACGATGCGCTCGTTCGCCCATTGCCTGATCCTGCTGATGGCCCCCTTGGCCGCGCATGCTTCCGATGCGCTGACCAGCCCGGGGCGGGGTGGCTGCGTGTATTCCCCGGCCGAAAGCGAGCGCACCGCACCGGCGGCGGCTCCTGCTGCACGCGCACCGGCCGCGAAGCCGAGCGCGGCAAGTGGCACCAGCAGCGGGGGTGGCGGCGACGACGACGTCCTGCCGCGCCTGCGCGCGCCGAAATGGCACAGCTTCCTGCCGGGCATGTTCCGCTGATCGAACGTATGTGGGGTTGGCTGCGGCGCACGCCGCGCGCGATTGATCCGGGCCTGTGGCAGCGCAGCTGCCAGCGTGGACCGTGGCTGCGGGGACTGGACGCGCAACGCCGTGATCGGCTGGCCGATCTTTCCGCGCGCTTCCTGCATGAGAAAACCATCAGCCCGGTCGGTGGCCTGGTCCTGGATGACAGCGATGCGGTGCTGCTGGCGGCGCTGTGCTGCCTGCCCCTGCTTGAGCTGGGCGAGGTAGGCCTGCGCGGCTGGTCGCAGTTGATCGTGTATCCGGACGCGTTCCGCGTCCAGCGCAGCCACGTGGACGCGGCCGGCGTACTGCACCAATGGGACGACGAGCTGATTGGCGAATCGTGGGACAGCGGTCCACTGATTCTCTCCTGGGCCGATATCCAGGCCGACATCGCCGACCCGCATGCCGGCTACTGCGTGGCCGTGCATGAGATGGCGCACAAGATCGATGCGCTCGACGGTGCGATCGACGGCACCCCGCCGCTCCCGCGCGACTGGCAGCGCGAATGGGCGAAGGATTTCCAGACAGCGTATGACACGTTCTGCGCACAGGTGGACCGTGGCCGGGACACGCTGATCGACCCGTATGCGGCCGAGGCGCCGGAAGAGTTCTTCGCGGTGGTCACCGAGTACCACTTCTCCGCGCCGGACCTGCTGGCCCAGGAGATGCCGGGCGTGGCTGCGCATCTGCGGCGGTTCTATGGGGCATCGCCGGGGTTGGCGGGTACCGACCAACGGTCGGTACCTACCATTGCGCGGTGATTGTTTTGCGTACCGACCGACGGTCGGCACCTACCGTTGGGTTCATACCGACCTGGGGATTGGCGCGTTGGCCACGCCCGGTAGGCATCGACCATTGGTCGATGCGGTGCCGGCACCACGCGGCGATCACGGCCCCGGCGGCAGCTTCACTTCGAACCGCGCGCCGCCCAGCTCGGGCGAACGCTTGACCTGCAGTTCGCCACGGTAATCCTTGATCAGATCCTGCACGATCGACAGACCGATGCCATGGCCCTGCACGCGCTCATCGCCGCGCACGCCACGCTGCAGCACCTTGGCGATGTCTTCCGGCGCGATGCCCGGGCCATCGTCGTCCACCGACAACACCAGCCCGGCGCGGCGTGCGCCCTGCGCCGGCAACGGCTTGGCGGTGAGCAGCACGCGGCGCTTGGCCCACTTGAAGGCGTTCTCCAGCAGGTTGCCGAGCAGTTCCTGCAGGTCGCCCGGTTCACCGTGGAAGCGCGCGCCTTCGTCGATATCGAACTCGCACAGCACGCCCTTGCCGGCGTACACCTTCTCCAGCCCGCGCACGATTTCCTCGGCGTTGGACTCGATCGGCAGCGGCGCCGAGAACAGCTTGTGCCCCGACGATGCCGCGCGCGCCAGCTGGTAGGACACCAGGTTGTTCATGCGCCGCAGCTGCACATCGAACTCCTGCCGCAGGTCCTGGTCCTGCGCACCGCTGTCGAGCTGCGTACGCAGCACCGCCAAGGGCGTTTTCAGGCTGTGCGCAAGGTCGGCCAGGGTGTTGCGCTGGCGCTCGAGATTCTCGCGCTCACTTTCAATGAAGGCGTTGATGCTGTCGGTCAGCGGTTCCAGCTCGCGCGGGTGGCGCTCGCTCATGCGCTCGCTCTCGCCGCGCTGCACCTTGGTCAACTCGGTGATCACGCGCCGCATCGGGCGCAGGCTCCACTGCAGGATCACGGTCTGCAGCATCAACAGGATCAGGCCGGCGCCGCCCATCCAGAACCAGACACGACCGCGGAACACGCGCAGCTGCGCACCAAGCGCGCGCGAGTCCTCCATCACGTAGATGGTGTACGGGAATTCGGTGGCCGGGTCGGCGTCGGCGTCCCACACCAGGCCCAGCCCATAGCGGTACACGGATGCCTGGCTGCCGTCGATGTCAATCATCGGCAGGGGTCCCTCGAATACCTCCTGACGGGGTGCCAGAAGGCCTCGCACGGGGGGTAGCATCGGTCCTTCGGCAGAAAGCGAATTTGCCGTGGTGCCATTGCCCATGACCAACTGCATGTAAAGGCCGCTACCGGGCCCTGCGAAGCGCGAATCCGGCGGCTGCTCCCGAATGTACACCGAGCGATCGCGCGTGAAGTCGATACCGTCCGCGTAGGCGCGCGCGTAGCTTTTCAGTCGATCCTGCATGTTGGCGCGCGCCGTATCGGCGAACGCCGCATCCAGCGCATAGCCGGCGATGGCCAGGAACGCGACCAGGCCGACCGAGGCGGCCAGCAGCTGGCGCGCCTGCAATGAGCGCGGCCGCCAGCGTTTAAAGAACCACAGACGGCCTGACATCATCCCTTCGCCCGACTAGCGGCTCAGCCCTCGTTGCGCGGAATGGCGAAGCGGTAGCCCCGGCCACGCACGGTTTCGATCGGCTTGAGTTCGCCGTCGGCATCGAGCTTCTTGCGCAGGCGACCGATGAACACTTCCAGCACGTTGGAGTCGCGGTCGAAATCCTGCTGGTAGATGTGTTCGGTGAGGTCGGCCTTGGAGACCAGCTCACCGGCATGCATCATCAGGTATTCCAGCACCTTGTACTCGTAGCTGGTGAGGTCCACGTTGCTGCCGCTGACGCTGACCGTCTGCGCGGCAAGATCCAGTGCAACCGGCCCGCATTCCAGCGTTGGCTTGCTCCAGCCAGCGGCACGGCGCAGCAGCGCATTGACGCGGGCCAGCAGCTCTTCGACATGGAACGGCTTGACCAGGTAATCGTCGGCGCCCTGCTTGAGCCCTTCGACCTTGTCCTGCCAGCTCGAGCGTGCGGTAAGGATCAGCACGGGGAATTTCTTGCCCTCATCGCGCAGCGCCTTGATCAGCTCCATGCCCGACATCTTGGGCAGGCCCAGATCGATGATGCCGACGTCGAACGGCACTTCGCGGCCCATGTACAGACCTTCCTCACCGTCCTGCGCAGCGTCGACGGCAAAACCTTCGCGCTTGAGCCGGGCGGCGAGGGTTTCCCGCAGCGGGGCTTCGTCTTCGACCAGAAGGATACGCATGAACTCTCCCTAGTGTCCTGGGTATGGCCGGAGGCCAGTGGAATACAGTTGATTGCGACAACTATCCCTGTTCAGGGGTTATCGCCGCGTAGTGAAGACATATCCGATCGCGGTGCGCGGGGCTGTGAACGCGCCGGTGCGGGGTCATCCATGTAGCGGACCCGACCACGATCGTCCATGTACTTGACCCGGTTGATGTCGCGACCGTCGTAGGGCACCCGTTCGGCGCCCAGGATGTGGCCGCCGGTGGTGCGCTGGACGCGGCGGACCGCGTCGGACAGCGAACGTTCCGGCGGTGCCCCACGTGCGGCGCGCATCATGGCCTCACTGCGGGCGGGATCCGGGGTCGGTTCCTGCGCCGACACACTGCCGATGGCGGCAGCGGCGCCCGTCGCCAGCAGGGCGAGGACAGCAAGACGGCGTTGGCGGGTCACGGAGAGCATCGGTTTGATCCTAGCGGAGCGCAGCGAAACGTTCAAAAGTTGTGAATCGAAGCGGCCGAACCGGGTCGGCGTTTTACGAATCTTTAGCGAATTCTTGGTTTTACGCAGTGAATCCGGTCTGAACTTTTCCGGTCGCACCTCGGCGCCGTTCATCTAAGTGAACATTGGCGGCTAAAGTGGGTGCCTTGTCAAGCCGACAAGGTGACACGCCTCACGCGGCGACCCGGTCGGCCTGCGCGCGGGTGACCGCCAGCGCCTGCTCGATCACCGCCCAATCGGCGCCTGCGTGGTGCGCACCCTCGCTCAGCACCTGCCGGAACGCGCGGCCGCCGGGCTGGCCGTGGAACAGGCCAAGCAGGTGGCGGGTGATGTGCTTCAGGGCCAGGCCGCGGCCCAGTTGCGCCTCGATGTACGGGCGCATGGCGCGCAGCAGTGCCTCGCGCGGCTGCACGGACGCACCGGTCTGGGCGGCCTCCAGCTGATGCAGCACGTAGGGGTCGTGGTAAGCCGCACGGCCCAGCATCACCCCGTCCAGCGCCGGCAGCTGCGCCTGCGCCGCCTCCACCGTGGCCAGGCCGCCGTTGAGCACGACCTGCAGCGCCGGGCGGTCGGCCTTGAGCCGGTGGGCCCAGTCGTAGCGCAGCGGCGGCACTTCCCGGTTTTCCTTCGGCGACAGGCCTTTCAGCCACGCATTGCGGGCGTGCACGATGAACATCGCACTGCCCGCGTTGGCAGACTGATCGACGAAATTACGGAAGGTTTCGTAGTCGTTGTCTTCATCCACGCCCAGCCGGCACTTCACCGTAACCGGGATGTCCACCGCCGCGACCATGGCCGCCACGCACTCGGCCACCAAGGTCGGCTCGCGCATCAGGCAGGCGCCGAAGCGCCCGGCCTGGACCCGGTCGGACGGGCAGCCGCAGTTGAGGTTGACCTCGTCATAGCCCCAGTCCTGGGCGATGCGCGCAGCCTGCGCGAGCAGGGCCGGGTCGCTGCCCCCCAGCTGCAGGGCCAGCGGATGTTCGCTGCCGTCATACCCGAGCAGGCGCTCACGGTCGCCGTGGATCACCGCATTGGCGTGCACCATCTCGGTGTACAGCCGCGCACCCGGGGCCAGCAGCCGGTGGAAGTACCGGCAATGGCGGTCCGTCCAGTCCATCATCGGGGCCACGCAGAGCCGGATTCCCTTGATTTCCATAGATTTCATCAACTTATCAACCATATAGGGTTCACAGACTTTCCCGCATTTGCCCGGTTTTTCCCGCATTTTCCTAGCCAGCTGTACCATTGGCGTACCACGGCGAGCGTGGTACATCGAGCTGGTACACCATGGCGACCCTGCAAAACCGGGACGGCCGCTGGCGCGCTATTGTGCGCCGCAAAGGCCACCCCACCAAAACCCGGACCTTCCCCACCAAGACCGCTGCAAAGGCCTGGGGGGACCGCATGGACCGCGAACTGGCCGATCACGAGGCCCGAGGCGGTACACCTGGTGAAGAGACCACCATCGGCGAGCTGATCGACTGGCGGATCAACGAGCTGGCCAGCATTAGGGCTGTATCCAAGACGCACTCCGGCAACATGACCAGGATCCGCGAGGGACTCGGCGACATCGTGGCCAGGAGGCTCACGGCCAACGACGTGATCGAGCACGCCCGCCGGCGAATCCGCGGTGACCACATGATGGCGAACGGCGTCATTATCCCAGCCTGCGCGCCCGCAACCATGAACGTAGAGCTGGGGTTCCTCTCCGAGCTGCTGAAGCTGGCCGGTCCGATGAAAGGCGTGAAGCTGGCCAGCGATCCCGTTGCAGAGGCTCGGCCGGTGCTGCGCCGTTGCGCCTAGTCGGAAGTCGAAGCGACGGGATAGGCGGCCTACCGCCGATGAGCTAGAGCGCCTGCGCGAGCACTTACGTGCGGCGGCGTGGAGGTCGACCATCCCGATGGTGTACATCATCGACTTCCCCATCCTTACCGCTAAGCGTGAAAGCGAGATCACTAGGCCGCCGTCGTCCGACGTCGATCAGGTCAACAGCACGTCACTTCTCAGGGATGCGAAACACCCCCGCAAGAAGGCCGGCAACCACAGACGACCCCCTCCTGTGTGAGGCATGGGACATCGCCCAGTGCCAGCCCAAGCCGGCCGTGGACGGGCCGATCTTCCCCTACAACTCCAATTCCGTGGGCACGGCATTTACTCGCGCCTGCGCGAAGCTCCGAATCGAGGACCTCTGCTTCCACGATCTTCGGCATGAAGCCACGTCCCGCCTGTTCGAGCAGGGCTACGACATCACCGAGCTTGGAGCAGTAACCCTCCACCAGTCTTGGAACGAGCTAAAGCGCTACACCCAGGTCCGGCCAGAGCATCTGCACCGATCAGATTTCGCCTGAACCGGAAACACCGTGGATTGTCTTGATTCGTACCGCATTCCACTCCGACACTAATGCTATACATTGAAGCGCGGCCTCTGCATTGAGCCCGGCCCGAGAGTACGCGTCTATATGGGCCGACCGTCGATCTAGAAGCTCTTTGATGACGTAGAAGCTAAGCTGCCGGCGCCTAAATGCGGAAGCCAGCTCGGATACGTCCGCCCGAGCAATGGCAGAGAACGCTTCTTCATCACCCATGCTACTCGCTATCTTGTCGAGGGCAGCATCAAGCGTAATAGCGAGCGGAGAGGCCTGCCGCGCCTGATCGAGCGCCTGTAGAAACTCTGCATCCCTTATCTCTCCGAAGAAAGAAAGAGCTCCCTCTTGTAGCTCGTCAACACGGTCACCGCTCCTAGCTGCGATCCAGTCATTGATGACTCGACTTGCCAGGTCGTCGCGTCCGTGTGATCGCAGCATTCGGACGAAGCCATCAGCATTCATTGCGCTCTCGTTACCAACGACGGCTGTCCAACTCGCCATCATTTCCCCGAGCACCTGTTCCTCGCCGGCCGAAAGATCGTTTCGATAGCGTCGCCAAGCGGCGTTGAACCGTTCGTGCTTTGCATGCGTACGCGCCTCTCGGTCCCAAGCCTCGACAACCTCACGTAGACCTTCAGCCGGATACCCCGCCGCAACGCCTTCTGAAAGCAATTTGGTCAGCTTGTCGCTACTGTCTATGCCGTAGCGGCTGATCTTGTCTGCGAACCCTACCTCTTCCGGGGTGTATTTGCGCTCACCCGACACGCCGCGCTCTTGATTTATACGATCAAGCGCTAAGGCCATCGGCGATTCACGCATCAGGAACTCAAGCGGCGGTGCACCGATTGCACTTCCGCAATTGCAGTACTCCAAGAACACGACGTCGCGGACAATACTTCTCACGGTCGCATCGTGAACCGGTCCAAAGTCTCCAAAGACGAGGTCCAAACTCCTCGCGATTCTGCGAATGACGCGAACGTTCTTAACCCCAAGCTCGCACAACGCAGTGACTGCGTCTGCATGCCACCTTTGCAACTGATCCCCATCGCCGAGCGCCACCTTTATAGCCGCTTCGGCCGACGGATCGTAGTAAAACTCTGCCTCGAACACCTTCTCACGCTGCTCTGCCCATTCTTTCCCGTCGGACACGTTGAGCGCCCCAGAATTCAGGATCACGCACACGCGACAGCCTCGACGTTCTTCAAGATGCGATACGAGGCCGAAAACATCCTTGAGACTGAGGTTGCTCCCTCGCCGCTCAACGTCGTCAATGCAGATCAAACGTCGTTTAACGAAATAGAACGCGAGGGCCTGGGTGGCAGCAGTGAACTGGCCACCGCCCCCAAACTCTGATGGCACAAGAGAACCACCCCCGGTGAGCCAACGCCATAGGTCTCTAACATAGTAGTTCCGCTTGTACCACTTCAACGCAGTTTGATCCTGCGCCGCAAGGGCAACCTGAGCTTTCAAGGCATCAAGCGAGTCAACTCCGAACAACGACACGTAGGTCTGCTGAACCCCCTGGACCTTGACCACCTGGTTCCACATGTGGGTCTTTCCAACGCCCCACGGCCCGTGGAGGCAGACGGCGCGACGCGTGCTGCCCCTAACAAACTTCGCTACGTTCTGCTCGACGGACATCGGTGAGCCACTCCTTGTTTTCCGCAAATTACACCCCCCGCGTGCCTGCGGGAAGCAAGCGCGGCCTAGACACCAGCGGATAGACTGGTCTCCCGTCACATGCGGGGCTGCGTTCGGGCAGAATCCACCAATGACGACTGACTATCCCTTGGCCCTGCTGGCCTCCACGCCTGTTGTGAAGCTGTCCTCTGAGGGTCAGGCGTTGACCTCGAGCCCGGACGTAGCCGCGTCTTCAAGAAGCGACATGCTGACGCCCTCCTCGCGATTGAGCGCCTGTTGGTCAACCTGGCCGAATACAGCCAAGTGGACCAAGAGGTTGATGACCAAGGGGAAGATTGGGCAGACGATCATGAGCGCAAAAGTGCGTTCATGTTGACCACCGGCTTCTTCCGACCCATCGAGGTCGAGGTGGGCGCGGGCAATGGCGCGATCTGCCGCGAACGGGCCTACGCATTGATGCGCGACGGCTTTTCCCTGCTCGCCATTGCCTTTACCGGCAGGCAAGCGCTCACCTTCAAGCTGGCATACATCGGCGCCTTCAACGCTATGGAAGCGAAGCTTCGGGATCTGTATGTCGCCCCTATCGAGTCAAGTAAGGAGTTCACCCGCAGCATCCGTCTCAAGGACAAGATGGTGCTGCATGATCAGGCAAGGATTGCCAGTCGCGAACTGACCCGCGCAGAAACACCGCGCGAGAAGAATCAGGCGTACTGGCAGCTGCACCAGATCAACACCGCACTTGTCATACCCATGCCATCGATGCAGTGTCTCGGCGCATCACCGATGGCACTTATCGACGGCACCGTGCGTTGAGCACGTCGTCCCCTCTCGCACACGCAGAGCTACAAAAAAGGCCGCCTGGTGGGGCGGCCCTCCTGTATGGAACTGGGACGTGGGATCAACGCAGGCTATCGTTCTAAGATCAGCGGCGTAGCCCTTCAAGGAGATCATATGGCAACCGTCTACTGGATACAGATCGCAGACCTGACTACGTCAGACCTTGTAGAGCTTGATCACACCAACTATCTGTCGTTGCAGCATGCTAGGCAAACTCTGATAGATCTGAATGCCTTTGAGCAGAAGTACGAAATTCTGCTCAACAACTATCGGGACTTTGAGGTGCACTGCGCACATCAATCACTGATGTCTGTCACCTCTGCCGACTACTCCTATCAGACTGCGAATGGCGTGCTAGCTGAAGCCAACCGTATGTTCATGAACTTCCTGACTGCTCACCAATCGTACGTCGACCAAGTGGTTCAAGACTTCAAGCATCTTGACCTAGGCGAGCCTTTGTTGGTTGCCGGGATCGCAGCGCCGGTGACGTTCAAACAGCTAGCCGAGGGTCAGCTGAGGAATATCTATGACGCAAGCAATGAGTATCGTGCTATCTGCGCCCTCCGAAATCATGCACAGCACAGCGCCGCGCCTATACACGGCGTAAAGGGCGCTCGAAAGGCCTGCTGGGCTGAATCTCTGATCTTCTATTCGTTGAAGACAGTTCTGGCCCAGAACAAAAAGTTCAAACCGACGGTCCTGGCGGAAATCGATGAGCAGATCGATATACGCATCACCTGTAAGAGAGCGATCGAGCGCATAAGCACGGCCCACGTCAAGCTCCGACAGATGGTGCAATCGCAGTGCAATCAAGCCAGACAAGCGATTGAGCAAGCTCACGCTGATATGGCGAGGAAAGTTGATGCCACTCAGAAGGTCTATGCGCTCTGGCTTTGCTCACGAAGTGACGGCGGTGAAGATGTTGAGCGCACCATCCTCATGCTTCAATGGGATGATGCACGCAAGGCATTGCAAGAGAAGAACGGCCGACCGATCACGAGCATTCGCACTTGATCGACCCAAAGCAAAAGCCATGCCTCTCCTGCGAGAGCTGGGCATGGGGCTTGCGCATTAAGCCAAGCACGGCAGGGGAAGCATCATGCAATCCCGCCCAGTGTCTTCGGGTCGAACGGAGCAAGCTGGATCACGTCGTCGCCGACACAGTCGTTCACGGGCAGCATCCGGGCCTGCAGCGCGGCCAACTCGGTCTCGCCCTGAGCGGCGTACGCATCGCGTATGGACCGGAAGCCGCCAGCATTCTGCGGCACCCACTCCCAGCGGCTGCGGGGGATCCGCAGCGATGCCAGTAGGTCGTCGCGCATGACGCTCTTGATGCTCATGAACTCATCCTTGGCCGCTACCTCGCTGACTGGAATCAGCTGCGGACGGTCCTTCTTACCGTTGGGCGAATGAAGGAAAAGGCTGCGTAAATTGCCCAGCCACAGGTTCAGCGCCAGTCAGCGAGATACCTACAGCGGCGTGCGCGCGTACTGCAACGACAAAAAAGGCGCCCGACGCAAGTCGGTGTTGGTGAGGACGGCCACGAACTCCAAATCGCTGCCCGAGACCTTCAACAGCAAGCGAACCGCACGCGAGCATGCAGACGCCGAATGGAAGCGCGTGCAGCGCGACGCGGCCAAGCTGGAGTACTCGCTGGCGCTGGGCCGGGCAACACTCTACCTCGAGCAGCGCATCGATGTGTCCGGATTCAAGCCCGACATCGATGACCGCACCTGGTTGATCGCCGAGGCAACCCACAGCATCACGGGCAGCACCGGCCTCACCACTTCGCTGGTGCTGGAGAGATCATCACAATCCGGTGGGCCATAGAAAGGATTGGGTTGCACGAGCAAAAGTAAGAACTGAGGATGTGACCGCACCGGAGGATAGCCCATCCACCGCCATGTACACCACGCTGAGAAAAACAATGGCCACTGCGATTCGTACAGCAACGAGTACGTTCAGCTGATGATCAACACGAACGTGCAGATCGCGAAACGCTTGACGGTGAGGCTCAGATACAACGTCTGGCTGCGCAGCAAGCTCGGTTCTCCGAATTTCTATCTCGCGGCCGATAGCGCGCACAGAATTTCTTTGATTGGCTACCAACATCCACATGAGCGCGACAAAAATGGAGATTCCTATCAGCACCGATATGTTCTTGAAGGGCGCGTCATAGGCGATCGACGCACCCGCCACCAGAAGCGCAGCAGGCAGCGCCAGCAGCTGATTCTGGATATCGGAAAATGACTTATTGAGCCTCAATGAATCATCCAAATTCTGCTTTGCGATTTCCTTCGCAACACTAGCGGCCGTGAACTTCGACAGCAAAAGCGCATACGATGCGCGGACGTTACGCACGTAGTTTGAAAAACCCTGCGCGAGCTGCCTTATCGTCAGCTCGCCAGAGCCCGAGGCCAGTTCTGCTAATGCGTCCCGAGCAATTGCGTGCTTCTCCGCACGATGAAAATCTTCATCCATGTACTCTGCCCGAAAAGAATCCAACTCCGGAAGAATCCGCAGATCCTCGGAGCCGTACTCAAGCGATATCTTGAACCGAGCATCTGGACGCACGAGGAAGTGCAGACATAGATCACCATGAGTTGCGTAGTCAGCCAACTCGGCTAGCAAACGACAGAGCTTAACCGCGTGGAAGTAAGCAAGTACCGAGTCTGGAGCATCAGCATCTTGCCCGCGGTAACTGTATGCAATATTGGTGAGCGTAAACCCCGCTGGTACGCCGGTCAGGTTCGCCTTTTGCGAAACCAGCATCCGCTTCAGGTCGCTATAAACAGCCCCTCGCTCTGGGATAAAACTAATCAGCCTCGTAGGCTCATCAGGATCCCCAAGAAAGTTTCCGCCAATCGCACGGAGGATGCGAAGCGTCGCAGAGAAGTTGTAGCTGTCCGGCAGTCGACCCGAGTACACCTGCTTATCCAGAAGCTGCTGCTCGACACCCTCAAGCTCTCTATCGAGCCAGAGGACGGCATCGTGCGTAGTTTTAAGATCCCGGGGTTGCATTTGCCTTTACTTCTGCCTTTAGCGATTCGCTAGGATTGTGAATTAGCAGAGCGTCTTGATTCTCATCATAAGTAACGCGCTTTTCGGCAACATCTTGAATGTCAAATGATACCGCGATCGTACCCATCTTTCCGTGAACCCTGCGCAGTTCCTTGTATACCGATTGGTCGGGCTTGAATCCGTGGCTGAACTGGAACTTGTGCGCATCCTCACCAGTCGTGACGAACTCGATGAATTTTTCAGGCTCCAGATTTTCCACTGCCACTGCGATCGCGGTGAGAACCACTTCCTCTTTGCTCTTTGAAAAACACTCGTGCAACCTACCTCTGACTTCCTTCCAGCGCTCCTGCTTTTCTTCATCAGACAGGCTTTCGAGCTGCAGTACGTAAGTTTTCGCTGCCTGAATGACTTGCTTCGTATGATGACGCCCGCTGGTGTAGTCATCGCACGCCAGAGCCTTACGGAAATAAGCTGTCACTTCATCCGCACCGCGGCCCTTTATGAACGTGAGATAGGGTACTGTCCCTGCGTCCCACCTGCTGAGATTCACCTTGGCCGCTTCGTGCAGCTTGTCCGTATCGATGACCAGCGTTGGGGTTAGGTCAAGGTTGTCGTCGTCGATCCCAGCTCCCTCTCTAAGCTTGAGCATGGTTACGAGTAGAAATTCCTCACCGCCGACCTCATAGCTGACGATGAAGGCATGCCCCCCAGTTGCGAGTGGCGCACCTTCCATCTCGCCCATGATGATGTTGACGGCAAGTTTCGAGAATGCGAGGAAATCAACCTCTCCGGCCCGATGTTCTTTCACTCGGACAGGGAATCTATGAAGATCCTCATCCTCGCCAAATGTGCCAGTACTGTTACCCTTCTTGCTAAAGAGGTGAAGCGTCTGAGCGCACACTGCCGTTAACGTATCGTTGGCTGGCAACAGATCGTCACGCCAATGAACTGACACACTGCCCTCTCCGGATGTGTGCTGCAGCTTTTTCAAATGATGAATAATTGCCGCTTTGATTTCCATTCTTCCCCCCTGGTAGTCCTTATGCCCTAGATAGGCACGCGGAGCTTAACTTATGTGAGGATTGTGTGGGAAGCCGATGGCCCGTAGAGATTCGCCGTGCTTCTATCCCGCAGGTTTCTCCAATGCGTGTCGCGACTTCTGGTCGTGGTCTCTTAATTGAGCCAACTGCTCTGATGACCGCCTGCGTCCGTTGTTTCTGACGCCCCGGTAAGTAGGCCGCAAACCCACGATTTGATCGCAGCTTGGAATGAACGCTGCCCCAGGATCCACCGGTCGGGCACGTGTTGACACGCGCCAACGGTTGGGAACACTCAGGGAACGCGACATGAGGTCGCCGTGGACACAGACATAATGTCCACAAAGTTATTTGCACTTGCTGTGGGGGCGCTGGTAATTGCCCCTGGCCGCCTGGATCGCCACATGTGGATTGCCCGGTGAGGAACACTCCCCTGCCACTGCCCACGGCACTGAAAAAGGCGTCCATTGCTGTTGAAGTGGATGGAGGTCCGGCTGCAGCCGCGCCCGTCGAACGCCGCTCGTCAAGCCCTGTATCACGTGCATCTCCACGCATTGGCGACGCGCTCTCCGGCGCCAAGACAGACGCCGATGTAGCGTGGTTGGTGCGTAACGGATATCCCTCCACGGAAGCGGCTGGCGATGCGTTGCTTCGCCGGGGCGCGAGAGGCCCGTTCGACCGAAACGAGCTGCTGGACGCGGCAGCCATCCTGGATGCGGAGCAACTGGCACTTCTCGACTCTGCCCGGCGCAGGGATGCGATGGAGTTCCTCGCTGCTTCTGCCCAGTCTGGCTTCATCTACGCACTTGAGACCATCGCGCGGACTCACGGCGAGGGCGTGAATGGCGTCGCTGATCCCGTCCGGGCATCGGCCTATCGGAAGGCTGACGAGATGCGTGGCAGTTGGCCTGCAGGACTGGCCAATGGCCGGTCACAGCTGACGCCTCAGAAGGAGATGTACGCCACGCTGATTGCCCACCAGGTCATTGCGAACATTGAACGGGACAGGCAGAAGTACGGCCTGCCGCCCCTGGATATCGATACCCGCCCGGGCCTGGACGACCTGATGACGGACATCGGAACGGGCGCCGCCGCCGGGGTGCCGGCGACGTCAGGCATACATGGACGGTGACCGAAGGAGCGTATGTAATGCAGCGTCGCACTCCACTAACGCTCCGATGACCTCTGCCCGCCCCCGCCTGTTCGACCCCACCACCGAGCAAGGCGTGCTGCGCCTCTCCATCGCCGCCTCGCTGGCGATGGCGGCGGCCGCCGTGGTGTTCGGCTTCCTGGCCAACTCCTCGCTGATCATCTTCGACGGCATCTACGGGTTGATCGACGTGGTGATGACCTGGCTGTCGCTGCTGGTGGTGCGGCTGATCAGCATGTCGACCCACGTGGATACCCTGCAGTCGCGCTTGAACCAGCGCTTCACCATGGGCTTCTGGCACCTGGAACCGATCGTGCTGGGGGTGAGCGGCACGCTGATGATCGGCGCGGCGTTGTATGCGGCAGTCAATGCGGTGGACGCGTTGATGTCGGGCGGGCGCGAGATCGCACTGGGGCCGGCCATCCTGTTCGCGGTGCTGTCGATCATTGCCGAGATCGGGCTGGCGGTGTTCATCCGGCGGGTCAACCGCAGCATCGGCTCGGAATTCATCGCGCTGGACGGCAAGAACTGGGTGGTGTCGGCCAGCATGTCGGCGGCCTACCTGGTCGCCTTCATCGGCGGCGGGTTGCTGGGCGGCACGCACTGGGCCTGGCTGGTGCCCTACATCGATCCGGCGATCCTGCTGGTGGTGTGCCTGTTCGTGATGGTTGCGCCGCTGGGCACGGTGCGCCAGGCGCTGTCGGACATTCTGCTGATCACCCCGGTGGACCTGCAGGCGCACGTGGATGCCGTGGCGCGCGACATCGTGGCCCGGCACGGTTTCCTGGAATACCGCAGCTACGTGGCCAAGGTCGGGCGTGGCGAGCAGATCGAGTTGTTCTTCGTGGTGCGCGCCGACGATCCGCCGCGTGCGCTGGTGGAGTGGGACCGGCTTCGCGATGAGATCGGCGAAGCGCTGGGCGAGGAATCCACCGACCGGTGGCTGACGATCATGTTCACCACGGATCGGGAGTGGGCGATCTGACGTGGCCCACCTTGCACGCGGATGCGGAGAGAGGCCACTTCATGTCGAGGCATAGTCGCGGACGTACTGACTGCCCGTTCCCATCCAGACATTGGATTGGCAGGCCTGGCAAGCGCTCACTAGGCTCCTCGATACCGTTCACGTCGGACGGTTGAAACGCGCGATGGAGTCGCGCAACACACGAGGAGAAGAACAATATGCTGAACCATGGAACGGGTAGCGTGCTTGCCCTGTGCCTAGCCGTCGCAGGAGGATTTGCGATGCCATTGAAAGTCGATGCCACCCCGCACACCACCGTCGTCACCCGTCATACGTATGCATCTGGCGATCCTGCAGCTGGGAGCATTCTGGACTGGATCGCAGCGCGGTCGCCGGACAGACGACCGCTGGCGCGCAATGGTGTAGTCAGTGTGGAGAGAATGCAGCACTTCCGGGGACGATCCGCGAGGTCCTCCGATTCCCCCACGCCACCGGGCGGCTTGCCGGACAAAGGATATCCGGGCGAAGAATACAACGTCGAAAACAACCTTCCTGACGGAACCGCACAAACTTGGAGCTATCGCTGGGTAGAACCGTCAACCGGCCATGGGGGAGGCTGGGACTTGGTGGGCTATTCGTTTCGAAAGGGAAACGATCCCGTCAATATCCAGTAGACCTGCGGGTTGACTGAAGCGTGGGGTGGCTGGAGACAACCGAGCTCTGAGGTGCCCCACGATGCGATAACGCGGCATCACGCGCCAGGTGCAACCCCCTGTTTCCACTGCCGCGGCGACAGCCCGGTCTGCGCCTTGAAGGCGCGCGACAGTGCCGCTTCGCTGCCATACCCCACATCGATGGCGATGCGCTTGAGCGGCTGCCCCTTGCGCAAGGCCTGCTGCACCAGCCGCGTGCGCCAGCCCTGCAGATAGTGGCCGGGGGTGCTGCCGATGGTGTCGCGGAAGCTGTCGGCGAACGCGCTGCGTGACATGCCGGCACGCTGGGCCAGCGACTCCAGCGTCCATTCGTCGGCCGGTGCCTCGTGCATGGCCACCAGCGCGTGGCGCAGGCGCGGATGGGCCATGCCGGCGAGCAGGCCCACGCGCAACTGGCCGCTTTCCATCAGCGCGCGCAGGATCTGGATCAGCACCACTTCAAACAGACGGTCGAGCAGCGCCTGGCGGCCGCAGCGCTGGGCGAAGGCTTCTTCGAACAACAGCGACAGGATGGGCTGGCCGCCGTAGAGCTGGTCCAACGGCAGGCAGATGATCGGCGGCAGCGCGCTGGCCACCGGGTTGTTGCCGGCCCCCTCGAACTGCAGGTGGGCGCAGGCGAAGTCGGCGCCGCGCCCCGCATCGGTAACGAAGCGATGCGCCAGCGGACGTGGGTACAGCAGCACGCTGGGCTGGTCGATCTGCAGCACGCTGCCGTCGGCGTGCTCCACGCGCACCTGGCCCTCGCGGATGAGGTGCAGCTGGCCGCGTTCGCCATCGGCGGGCAGGTCGTTGATACCGCACAGCGGACCGGCGTGGAAAACTTCGGCGCTGACCGCAAAACGGCTCAGCAGGGACTGCAGGCGATCGACCATTCTGGACTCCTGGTCAAGTTTGACAGACGAAATGTAACCCAACGTACCCCTGGACCGGTCAAAGTACACCTGCCATCTGGCCCACCCCATTCACGCCGCAGGAGATTCCCATGTCCATCGAAAAGGTTCTGTACACCGCCACCGCCACCGCTACCGGCGGCCGTGAAGGCCACGCCACCTCGTCCGACAACGTGCTGGACGTGCAGCTGTCGACCCCGCGCGAGCTGGGCGGCGCGGGCGGCCCCGGCACCAACCCGGAACAGCTGTTCGCCGCCGGCTACTCGGCCTGCTTCCTGGGCGCGCTGAAGTTCGTGGCCGGCCAGGCCAAGGTTGCGCTGCCGGCCGATACCGCGATCACCGGCAAGGTGGGCATCGGCCAGATCCCGACCGGCTTCGGCATCGAGGTGGCGCTGGAGATCTCGGTCCCGGGCCTGCCGCGCGAGCAGGTGGAAGAGCTGGTGCAGAAGGCGCACATCGTGTGCCCGTACTCCAACGCGACCCGCGGCAACATCGACGTGACGCTGACCGTTGCCTGATGCCGCAGGTGCCGTACCGGCCTACGGGCGGCACCTGACGCACGGGTAAAAAAATGGGCGGCTGCCTGGCTCGATAGCCTGGCAACCGCCCATCCCACCGCGGTGGCTCCCGTGGGTGTGCCCGCGGGATGCGTCTGGTCTGGCAGCCACGACCAACGGTCGTTGCCTACCCGGTCGTGTCTGGATTCATGAGGTTGCCGGGCAGAGCCCGGCACTACGCGTTACTTTTCGTTGGCGATCAGCTGGACAACGCTGGAGAAATCCAGTTTGCCGCGGCCGGCCTGGTGGTTCATCGAATACAGGTTGCGCGCCAGTTCGCCGAGCGGGATCGAGGCGCCGACGCTCATCGCCGCTTCCACCGCCAGGCCCATGTCCTTGAGCATCAGGTCGCTGCCGAAGCCGCCGCTGTAGCCGCGCGAGGCGGGGGCATTGTCCAGCACGCCCGGCCACGGGTTGCATACCTCGGTAGCCCAACTGCGGCCGGTGCTGACCGCCATCATCTGCGACAGCACCTTGGGGTCCAGCCCGTGCGCGACACCCAGGGCGATCGATTCGCCGGTGACGGCCATAATCACGCCCAGCGCCATGTTGTTGCACAGCTTGGCCACCTGGCCTGCACCGCTGGCGCCCACGTGGAAAATGTTCTTGCCCATCGCCTGCAGGATCGGGCGCGCACGTTCGAGCGCGTCTTCCTCGCCGCCAACGATGAAGGTCAGCGTGCCGGCCTGCGCACCGGCAGTGCCACCGGACACCGGTGCGTCGAGCATCTGCAGGCCACGCGCTGCGGCCGCTTCGGCCACCTTGCGCGCGGTGGCCGGGGCGATCGTGCTGCAGTCGATGACCAGCGCGCCGCCCGGGATGTCGCCGAGCAGGCCGTCATCGCCCAGGTACACGCCTTCGACGTGGCGGCTGGCCGGCAGCATCGAGATCACGATTTCGGCGTCGGCCAGGGTGTCCAGCGCCGAATGTGCGGCGGTGGCACCGGCATCCACGGCGGCCTGCACGGCGGCAGGCACCAGGTCGAACACGCGCACGGCGTGGCCGGCCTTGGCCAGGTTGGCGGCCATCGGGCCACCCATGTTGCCCAACCCGATGAATGCAATACGGCTCATGCGTGGCTCCTTTCAGGGACGGGGGTGCCGAGGTCGGCCAGCGGATGCGCGGCATCCGACCACGGCGAAACGAAGAAGGTGTGGGCCCATTCGGCCGTGGCGTCCGCCAGCGTCCGTGGCTGCCACCGCGGCGTGCGGTCCTTGTCGATCAGCAGCGCGCGGATGCCCTCGGCGAAATCGCCATGGGCGGCCGCGTGCAGCGCAGCGATGTATTCGATGCGGTAGACCTCGGCCAGCGTTGCGCCGGCGGCCAGTCGCTGCAGTTCGAACGCCAGCCGCGCCGAGCCGGGTGCACCGGCGGCCAGCGTGGCCTGCGCGGTCTTCAACCAGGCGTCCTCGGTCTCCAAGGCACGAATCGCCTCGACGATCGCACCAACGTCGTCACCGGCGCACAGCGCATCCACGGCGGCGGCATTGCGCAGCAGCGGGCCGGTGGCCGCATCGCTGGCGTGCTGCTGCAGCAGCGCGGTCAGTTGTTCGTGATTGCGCTTGGCCTCGCGGCTCCAGTGCACGTCCGCCAGCGCGTTGAACACGGTCTCGCGCTGCGTCTCGGCGATGTGGATGTCGGCCAGGCCGGCATAGATCGCATCGCCTGCGTTGAGCGGCGCACCGGTCAACGCCAGGAACAGGCCGCCCTTGCCCGGTACGCGCGGCAGCAACCAGCTGCCGCCTACGTCGGGAAACAGGCCCACGGTGATTTCCGGGAACGCCAGCTTGGAGCGCTCGCTGACCACGCGGTGGCTGGCGCCGGACATCAGCCCGATGCCGCCGCCCATCACGATGCCGTGGCCCCAGCACAGGATCGGCTTGGGATAGGTATGGATGGCGTAGTCGACGCGGTATTCGACGTCGAAGAATTCAGCCGCGTAGGCGTTGTCGCGGATGTCGGTCTTTCCGGCCTCGCGATAGTCGACCATGCTGCGATACAGGCTGTGCAGGTCGCCGCCGGCGCAGAACGCCTTTTCGCCTGCGCCCTGCAGCACCACCAGCGCCATGCCGTCATCGTTGGCCCACGCATCCAGACGCTCGCGCAGCAGGTGGGCCATCGGCAGCGAGAACCCATTGAGGGTGCGCGGTGCGTTGAGCGTGGCGATACCGATGCGCGTGCCGTTGGCGGCCGCGCGCTCTTCAAACAGCACCGGGGCCTCGTCGCTGGCGGTCGGCGTGCTCATGCGTTCTTCCACTGTGGGGCGCGCTTTTCCAGGAAGGCGTTGACGCCCTCGGCCTGGTCGGCACGGTCGAACAGGTCCACGAAGGCCTCGCGCTCGGCCACCAGCGCCGAGGCGTGGGTGCCGCTGCGGGTGGCCTGCACCAGGGTCTTGCAGGCGGAAATGCTGGACGGGCTCTGCTTGCCGGCCTTGTGCGCCCATTCCAGCGCCAGGGCCTTGGCTTCGCCCTTGCCCACCTTTTCTTCGGCCAGGCCGATGCGCACGGCCGTGTCGGCATCGATGCGTTCGCCCAGCAGGATCATCCGCTTGGCCCAGCCCTCGCCCACCAGGCGCGGCAGGTTCTGGGTGCCACCGGCGCACGGCAGCAGGCCCACGGTGGCCTCCGGCAGCGCCACCTGGGCGTGTTCTTCGATGATGCGCAGGTCGCAGGCCAGCGCGCATTCCAGGCCACCTCCCATCGCATAACCGTTGATCGCGGCGATGGACACGCCACGGAAGCCGGACAGCGCTTCGAACGCTTCACCGAACCGGCGCGCCGCTTCGCGGGCGGCGGCCTTGTCGCCGGAGGCGAATTGCTTGAGGTCGGCACCGGCCGAGAAGAACTTCTCGCCGCCGCCGGTGATCACCAGCGCATAGATGCCGTTGTCCGCATTGAGCGCGCCCACCAGGTCGCGCAACGCCGACAGGCTGTGCACGGTCCAGGTGTGGGCCGGCGGGTTGTCCAGCGTGACCACGGCAACATGGCCGTCGGCCTCGACCTTCAGGCCGGTGTGATCATGCGTGCGCCAGTCGATCATCGCAGTTCCTCGTCGGTATTGAGCAGGTGGCGGGCCACGATCACACGCATGATCTCGTTGGTGCCCTCCAGGATCTGGTGCACGCGCGAATCGCGCAGCAACCGTTCAATGGGGTATTCGCGGATATAGCCGTAGCCGCCGTGGATCTGCAGCGCGTCGTTGCAGATGTTGAAACCGGCGTCGGTGGCGAAGCGCTTGGCCATTGCGCACCACACCGTGGCATCGCTGGCACCGGCATCGAGCTTGCGCGCGGCGCCGTGCACCATCTGCCGGGCGGCGACCAGCTGGGTGGCCATGTCGGCCAGCTTGAACTGCAGCGCCTGGAATTCGGACAGCGCCTTGCCGAACTGGCGGCGCTCGCCCATGTAGCGGCGCGCGGCGTCCAGCGCGCCCTGGGCCGCGCCCAGCGAGCACGCGGCGATGTTGATGCGGCCGCCGTCCAGGCCCTTCATGGCCAGCTTGAAGCCGCTGCCTTCCTCGCCCAGCAGGTGGCTGACCGGCACCCGCACGTTCTCGAAGGTGATACCGCGCGTGGGCTGGCTGTTCCAGCCCATCTTCTCTTCTTTGCGGCCGTAGCTGATGCCCGGCAGGTCGGCCGGCACCGCGATCGCACTGATGCCACCGGCACCGGGACCGCCAGTGCGCGCCATCACCACCAGCAGCTCGGTGGCACCGGCGCCGGAGATGAAGGCCTTGGAGCCGTTGAGTACGTAATCGTCGCCGTCACGCACCGCGCTGGTCTTCAGCGAGGCCGCGTCCGAACCGGCGCCCGGTTCGGTCAGGCAGTACGAGGCCAGCTTGGTGCCGGAGGAGAGATCTGCGCCCCATGCGGCACGCAGGCTCTCCTGGCCCCACTTGGCCACCATCCACGAGGCCATATTGTGGATGCTGACATAGGCCGCCGTGGACGGATCCACGTTGGCGAGCTCCTCGATGACGACGGCGGCGTCCAGACGGCTCAGGCCGCTGCCACCGACCTCGGGGTCCATGTACAGGCCACAGAACCCGAGTTCCCCTGCCTTGGCGATCGCCTCGCGCGGAAAGATGCCCTCCGCATCCCATCGCGCGGCGTGCGGCGCCAGTTCGGCCTGGGCGAAGTCACGCGCAGCCTCTCTATAGGCCTGCTGCGCTTCGTCGAGTTCCGTCGTCATCGAGTGGCTCATGGTCGAACTCCGTTGGTGCTTACTTCAGGCTGATGGTGGTGTTGACGCCATGACCCAGGGTCTCGTCGTCGAACCAACGCGAGGTGATGGTCTTGGTCTGGGTGTAGAACATCACCACCTGCTTGCCGTACGGGCCCAGGTCGCCGAGCTTGGAAGCGCGCGAACCGGTGAAGGAGAACAGCGGCACCGGCACCGGGATCGGCACGTTGATGCCCACCTGGCCCACGTCGATGTCTTCCTGGAACTTGCGGGCCGCCGCGCCGGACTGGGTGAACAGTGCGGTGCCGTTGCCGTTCGGGTTGGCGTTGATGAGTGCGATGGCGTCTTCCAGCGTGTCCGCTTCCAGGATCACCAGCACCGGCCCGAAGATTTCCTCGTCGTAGATGCGCATGCCCGGGGTGACGCCGTCGAAGATGGTCGGGCCCACGAAGTTGCCCTTCTCGAAGCCGTCCACCTGCGGGTTGCGACCATCCAGCACCAGCTTGGCGCCCTGCTCCACGCCCGAGGCGATCAGCGCTTCGACACGCTCGCGCGCGGCGCAGGAGATCACCGGGCCGACGTCGGTGCCGGCAACGCTGCCACCGCTCACCTTCAGCGTCTTGGCCTTGGCCACCAGGTCCGGCACCCACTCGCGTGCTTCGCCGACCAGCACCAGGGTGGAGGCGGCCATGCAGCGCTGACCGGCCGCGCCGAAGGCGGCACCGACCATCGCGTTGAGGGTCTGTTCCTTGTTGGCGTCCGGCAGCACCACGGCATGGTTCTTGGCACCCATCATGCACTGCACGCGCTTGCCGGCCAGCGAGGCGCGGTTGTACACGTGGGTGCCGACACGGGTGGAGCCGACGAAGGACACGGCCTTGATATCGGGGTGGTCGCAGATCGCGTTGACCACCTCTTCGCCGCCGTGCACGACATTCAGTACGCCCTTGGGAATGCCGGCTTCCAGCGCCAGTTCGACCAGGCGCATGGTGACCATCGGGTCCTGCTCGGACGGCTTGAGGATGAAGGTGTTGCCGGTGGCGATGGCCATCGGGAACATCCACAGCGGAATCATCGCCGGGAAGTTGAACGGGGTGATGCCCGCGCACACGCCCAGCGGCTGCAGCAGGGTGTAGGTGTCCACGCCGTTGGCCACGTTGTTGGCCAGCTCGCCCAGCTGCAGGTTGCCGATGGCGGCCGCGTGCTCGACCACTTCCAGGCCGCGGAACACATCGCCTTCAGCGTCGGGCACGGTCTTGCCCTGCTCGGCGCTGAGGATGTGGGCCAGCTCGCTCATGTGCTCGCGGATCAGCTGCTGGTATTTCAGGAAGATGCGCGCACGGGTGCCGATCGGGGTCTTGCGCCAGGTCTTGAACGCTTCCTTGGCCGAGGCGACGGCGGCGTCGACTTCGCTGGGGGTGGCGAACGGAACCTGGGCCAGGACGTCCTGGGTGGCCGGATTGACCACGTTCTGCCAGTGCGAGCTGGCCGATTCGATGAACTGGCCATCGATCAACATGCGGATACGGGGCGCTGCAACAGTCATGGACAATCCCGGGGGCTCGAAAGTTGTTGGCATTATTCACAAGGCCCTGCTCGATTTCCGGGCTGTATACGCTTAATCTGGCCAATGCCCGCTACGATTCTTGTGAATTCTGTGAATAGCCAGCCCATCCACCGCCAGATCGGCCTGCGCCTGCTCAAGCTGCGCGAGCAGCGCGGCTACAGCCAGGTGGAGCTGGCCCGGGCGCTGGGGCTGTCGGCCAGCTACTTGAACCAGATGGAGCGCAACAAGCGCCCGCTGACGCCGGCAGTGCAGCAGAAGCTGCGCGAGGTGTTGGGCGACGTTTCCGGGCTGTTCGACGTGGATGAGCCCGGCGCGTTGCAGGAAGCGTTGAGCGAGACCCTGCGCGACCTGGGGCTGGACGATGTGAGCAGCACCGAGCTGCGCGCCATGGCCGGCAACCTGCCGCAGGTGAGCCAGGCCCTGCTGGACCTGCACCGCCGCCACCTGGCGCTGCGCGAACATGCCGCCGCGCTGGAGTTCCAGCTGGGCGACGTGCATGCCGGGCAGGCGCTCCCCGCCGGCGACCAGGTGCGCGATTTCTTCAACCGCATGCACAACCACATTCCCGAGCTGGACGATCTGGCCGAGCAGCTGTTCGGCGAGTGGGGGCTGGTGGCCGGTCACGTGGCGCCCCGGCTGCGCCAGCTGCTGGCCGACCGCCACGGGGTGCTGGTGGAGGTGGCGCCGCTGCAGGCCGGGCGCGAGAAGCGGGTCTACGACGGTGGCAGCCGCACGCTGTGGCTGCCCGATTACCTGGAGCCGGGCCAGCAGGCATTCCAGATGGCGGCCGAGCTGGCGCTGCTGGGCTATGCGGCGCAGATCGATGCGGTGATCGCACGTGCCGGTTTCCGCGAGCCGGAGCAGGTCGCGCAGGCGCGGATCGGCATGTCCAACTATTTTGCCGGCGCGCTGGTGATGCCGTATGCGCAGTTCCTGCGGGCGGCCGAGCACAGCAGCTATGACATCGATGCGCTGGCGCACCGCTTCGGGGTGGGCTTCGAAGCGGTGTGCCATCGGCTGAGTACGCTGGCGCGGCGCAGTGCGCCGGGCCTGCCGTTCTTCTTCATCCGCGTGGACCGGGCCGGCAATGTGTCCAAGCGGCACTCGGCCACCGACTTCCACTTCTCGCAGGTGGGCGGGTCGTGCCCGCTGTGGATCGTGTACGAGGCGTTCAACCAGCCCGGACGCGTGCTCACCCAGACCGCGCGCATGCCCGACGGACGCCGCCACTTCTGGCTGGCGCGGCAGGTGAGCAGCGGCCCGATCGGGCATGGGCAACCGCGCAAGACCTTCGCGGTGGCGCTGGGCTGCGACCTGCAGCATGCCGAACGGCTGATCTACACGCGCGGGCTGGACATCCAGAGCCCGGGCAACTCGGTCTCCATCGGCCCGGGCTGCCGCGTATGCCCGCGCGAAGACTGCATGCAACGCGCATTCGCGCAGCTGCCAGGCCGCGGGTAGAGTCGACCGTTGGTCGACGTGCATCCGGCGCCAGGAATGTTCGACCCCACGGAGGTAGAGTCGACCGTTCGTCGACTTCCGTCCGACGCCAGGAATGTTCGACCCCACGGAGGTAGAGTCGACCGTTGGTCGACTTCCGTCCGACGCCGGGAATGTTCGACTCCGACGCGAAGGGCAGCCGACCAACGGTCGGCTCTACCTCCGGTGCCGGGAATGTTCGACTCCGATGCGAAGGGCAGCCGACCAACGGTCGGTTCTACCTCCGGTGCCGGGAATGTTCGACTCCGATGCAAAGGGCAGCCGACCAACGGTCGGCTCTACCTCCGGTGCCGGGAATGTTCGACTCCGATGCGAAGGGCAGCCGACCAACGGTCGGCTCTACCTCCGGTGCCGGGAATGTTCGACTCCGATGCGAAGGGCAGCCGACCCACGGTCGGTTCTACCGGTGGCTCACGTTTCATCAGCGGTCGGTAATACCGGAAGGCGACGTTCCATGCGTTGCCGTCGCGCGCCCCTACCGGCTCAGTAAATCGGCGTGACCTTCATCTGCGGCAGCGGGCGCGGTGCGCCGTCGGTGAGGTCGGGGCCGAGGTCTTCCCAGGCTTGGCCCTGTTCCACCATCCGCCGCCATAGCTGCCGGGAGGCGCGCCGCTTGTCTTCCGAACCCAGCCGGTAGGACGGCGGTGGCGGGTCGCCGGTGGCCACGCTCTGGTACGCGTCATGCCAGGCGGCCACGCGCTGCGCGGGATCGTCGGTGCGTGCGATCTCCAGCGTGTAGCGCTGGTAGGCCGAAGCCAGGTTGCGCCAGCGGATCCAGTAGTGGTTCTGGAAGGAGAACCCGCAGAAGCGCTCGCCGGCCACGCTGCCCTTGGCGGCGATGCGGCTCAGCACGTCCTGCGGCATGTCCAGGTTCATGCCACCTTCGTCGCCCTGCAGCGACACGTGCACGATGCGGTCGCGGTAGCCTGGCGCACGCGCCTGCAGCACGTCGCGCCAGTTCTGCATGGTCGATACGATCGAGAACAGGAAGCCGGACATCTCCGCGGCCGCCAGCGGCCGCGCAATGGCGTGGTAGCTGCGCTGCCAGCCCTGACGGTTCTCGGTGGGCAGGAACACCGCCTGTTCAAGCTGGGCCTGTGCGCCATGCCTGCCGGCGTCCAGCACGCTCACGGCATCGGCGTGGCGCGGATACACCAGATTGATGCCGAAGGTGGGCCAGCGCGGCAACGCGGCGTCGAACAGGTGGATGGGGAAGTTGCTGCTGATGCCGCCATCGGAAAACCAGCACACGCGGAAGGCGGTGATCACCGGACCACAACTCTGGCCGCCGCTGGTCAGGCCTTCCATGCTGTCGGCGACGTGGCAGGTGTCGTGCGGGCCTGGCGCATCAGGCTGCGGTTCACAGCGACGCTCGCGACGCGCCGGCTCGTGCAGCGGCACCGCGCTGATCAACAGCGGGAAACTCAGGCTCATGCGCGTGGCCACAAGCACCGGCAACTGCTCGCCGTCGACCAGGCGGTAATACGCGCGGCCATCGACCTGCTCGGGCGCGCCGGCCTGGGCCACCAGCCACTCCACCACGCTGGCCGGGAACAACTGCGCGAATTCTTCGCGCAGGAACCAGAAATGCGCCCCGCTGAACGGCAACGTGCGCGGCTCGGTATGCGACACGCAGGTGGTGATCATCTGCAGGCTGATGGCCTGCGCGTCGGCCGGCTCGCCGGCGTAGCGGGGGGCCTGGTGCAGGTCGCCGAAGGTAAGCGGCTGGCCCGGCGGCTTGCCCGACAGCGCCTGCAGGCGGTCATGCAGCCAGTCGGTCAGGGCCGGGGTGGCGGCATCGGCCTGGGTGCTGCCGTTGCACAGCCCGAGCAGGTTGCGCCGCCCCACCCGCGCCACCCGCAGCGCCGACGCCAGCACGCCCGCGCCATAGGCACACAGCAGCGACGGCAGCAGCGTCGCCCAGACCCCGGCCACGCCGCCGGCCAGCCAGCCGATGCCGAGCAGGCCGATCAACGCGGCCAGCAGCTCCAGCGGCGCGATGGCGAATACGGCGGCCAGCAGGCAGGCGATCTTGCGCGGCAGGCTGGATTTGCCGGTGAGCATGACCAGCAGGCGGTAAGCGGTGCGCGCACCATGCGCGGGCTGGAAGAGGCCGTAGATGAAGCCGCGCGTGGACAGTTGCGCCGACACCGCCGACAGGCCGGGGAACCCCACCTGTGCCTCCACCGCCTCACCGGCGTGGCGGCGGCGATCCCCCAATGCCGCTGCGGCGGCCACCGCAGCGGCAATCGCTCCGGCCGAGGTGCCGCCGATGTTCTTGAAGCGGTACTCGCGTGCCAGCGACAGCACCGCGTTGGGATACACGATGCCGCTGGTGATGCCGCCCTTCATGACCAGATCGCAGTACTTGTCCGCCACGCCCGACTCCTCCCGTCCGCCTGCCCATGCGCGGCCGATCCGCGCAGGCCCCGCAGGCATCCCGGCCAGGGGCCGGCACCAAACGGGCTGATAACGACAGTATCGCCCGGGGCCTTCTCACGGCCTGAGAAGCACGGCACGGAACGCCTTACTCGGGTTTGGTACCCGACTGCGGCACGCGACGCACCTTCGACAGGTCGTAGCCCAGCGCGGCCAGCCGGGTCATCGCGGCCTTGTAGTCCGCCTCCGGAATGGTGGGGGTACGCGCCATCAGCCACATGTAGTCACGCTTGCTGCGCCCCACGATGGTCTGCTGGTACTCCGCATCCAGGTACACGATCACGTACTCGGCCTGGATCGGCCAGATGAACTGCATGCCCCACTCAGCACCGTTGGTGCCGGGCTTGACCTTGCCGATCGGGTGCATGGTCTTCACCGGCGCATCGAAGCTGCCCTTGCGGTAGCGGAAGGTGGTCTGGATGCGTCCATCCGGGCGCAGCGCGTAGGACTCCACCGCATCGAACGCCTCGCGCTCGGGGCGGCTGGGGATATGGGCGATCACATACCAGTCGCCCATGAAGCGCGGCACATCCACGTGTGCCACGGGCGGGATGGGACGGGTATTGCCGCTGCAGCCCAGCATCAGACTGGCCAGCAACAGGGGAGCGAGGGCGCGGTAAGACATGGCAGGATCCTCATGGCAGGCGGGGTCACGGGCGGTCGAACAGGTAGTGGGCCACCTGCCATTGCTGGCCGTCCTGGTAGCCGAACAGCTCGGCGCAGGCCATCCAGAACATGCGCCAGCGCTGCGCCCACAACGCTGCCGAGGGCGCGCCGTAGCACTGGCGCATGATCTCCAGCACCGCGTCGCGGTGCTGGTCCTGGTTGGCCAGCCAATGGTTGGCGGTGCGCTGGTAATGGGTGCCGTCGAGCAGCCAACGCTGCTGCAGGTGCAGGTGCTGCTGGAAGCACAGCAGCGTGTCGGCGGCGGGCATCAGGCCACCGGTGAAGAAGTGCCGGCCCATCCAGTTGTCGTCCCCCTCGGTCTCGAACGGGTACATCAGCGTGCGGTGCACGAAGATGTGCACGAACAACTTGCCCTGCGGGCGCAGCCAGCCGTGGATGCGCTGCAGCAGCTGCTGGTAGTTGCGCATGTGCTCGAACATCTCGATGGACACGCAACGGTCGAACGCGGCCGCATCCAGCACCAGCGTATTGGCATCGCGGGTCAGCACGGTAACGTTGTTCAGCCCGCGCAGGCGGCACTGCGCCTGGATGTGTTCGCGCTGGCTGTTGGAGTTGGACACGGCGGTGATGCGCGCATTCGGATAATGCTCGGCCATCCACAAGGTCAGCGAGCCCCAGCCGCAGCCCAGTTCCAGGATGTCCTGGCCATCGGCCAGCTGGGCGCGCTGGCCGTACAGGGCCAGCATGGCCTCTTCGGCCTGGTCCAGTGTTTCGGTGCCGGTGGGGTAGTAGCAGCTGCTGTATTTCAGGCGCTTGCCCAGACACAGCTCAAAGAAGCCGGCCGGCACTTCGTAGTGCTGGCGGTTGGCCGCATCCACGTGCAGCGCCACGGCGCTGTGCGAGAGCTCGGCGATGCGCGCGGCAAAGCGCTGCGACTGCGCCTGCTGGCCACCCGCCAGTTCCTCGCGCAGCCGCGCCTCGCATTGACGACGGATGCCCAGGCGCAGCAACGCGTCGGGCAGCAGGCCGCGCTCGGCCAGGCCGGTCAGGCCCGGGGCGTGGTCGGGCGCGGGCAGGTAGTCACTGGCGACATTCACGGGGACGGCTCCTTGCGGGTATTCGATGAGCGGGAGGGAAACCACGGGAACAGCATCGGCGTGGTGCGCTGGTAGTCGCGGTAGTCCTCGCCACGGCTGCGCAGTGCCTGGGCCTCGGTGAAGGGAATGCCGCTGACCCAGCGTAGGAACACGTACATCACCACCGGGCCGGACCAGGCCAGCCACCACAGCGGCGAATGCACGGCGAGCAGCACGTAGGTGAACCAGTGCAGCCATTCAAAGAAGTAGTTGGGGTGCCGCGAGTAACGCCACAGCCCGTCGCGGCAGGTTTTGCCCTTGTTGCTGGGGTCGGCGCGAAAACGTGCCAGCTGGCGGTCGGCCAGCGCTTCGCCGCCCACGCTGAGCAGCCAGACCGCGATGGCGGCCAGGATCCAGCGCAGGTCATCGGGCTGGGGGTTGTGCGCGACCGCAACGAACGGCAACGCGAACAGCACGATCAGCCCCGCCTGGAACTGGAAGAAGCCGAAGATCTTGCCCTGGTGCCCGTTCCAGTGGGCACGCAGGTGCTGGTAGCGGCCATCCTCCGGTTCGCTGCGCACGCGGTGCCACAGATGCAGCGCCAGCCGCGATCCCCACAGCCCGCCGAGCACCGCCAGGGCGATGCGCGGTGCCGGTGCGCCGCTGCCCAGCACCGCCAGCAGGAGGGCCGACGCGCCCACGCCCTTGGCCCACAGCACATCGACCACGCCGATATTCTGGTGACGGCGCTGCCACCACCAGCCCCAGCTCATGATCAACGCGGCATACAGCCATACCCACCACAGCAGCTTCATGCGTGTTCTCCCGCCGTATCAGAAAGGGGGGGCGACGTGCGCTGCCAGTGGCGCGCGCACGCGGCCAGCACCGGCAGCGCCAATGACCAACCCAGGCCCAGCAACAGCACGCCCTGCCAGCGCGGCGCAGCGAAAACCACCGCTGACCAGCCACGTGCCGCCGACAGATAGGCCAGCGGTGCCAGCAGCAGCCCGACCAGGGCGGCGATGCGCAGGTGCTTCTGCAGCACCGCAAACGAGACCGGCAAGGTCATGGCGAACGCCGCCCACAAGGCCAGAATCCACACCGGGGCCACCCACGCCGGCCCATTGCCGGCCGCATAGTGCACCCAGCCCGAGCCACCGGCCACGCCATCCACCAGCAGACCGCACAGCAGCGCCACGCCCAGCAGGCGCAGTTCAACACCGGGGTGCGGCGACAGCGCAAGCTGGCTGGCCACGTACACACCGGCGGCCAGCAACGCGGGCCAGCGCAGGCCGTGCCCGGCGCCGACCACCGCGCACAGCCACACCAGCTGGTTGCCGATCACGTTGGCCCAGAAGCGCACCATCTCAGCCGCCTTCGCCAGGCGCGGCAGGCCGGTAGCCCGGGCGCGCCATCAGCAGGTGCGACACGCCGATGGAGCGTTCCAGGAAACCGCCTTCGCAGTAGGCCAGGTAGAACTCCCACAGGCGGATGAAACGTTCGTCGAAGCCCTGCGCGCGCACCGCCGGCAGCTGCGCCAGGAAGCGCTGCCGCCAGGCCCGCAGGGTGAGCGCGTAGGACGTACCGAAATCCTGCTGGCCGATCAGCTGCAGGTCGCTGCTGCGGGTCTTGGCCGCCATGATCGCGTTGATCGAGGGAATGAAGCTGCCGGGAAACACGAAGCGCTTGATGTAGTCCACGCTGCGCCGCGCCTGTTCGTAGCGCTGGTCTTCGATGGTAATGGCCTGCAGCAGCGCCAGGCCCTCGGGCTTGAGCAGGCGGGTGAGCGTGTCGAAATAGGTGTCCAGGTACTGCGCACCGATGGCCTCGATCATCTCGATGGAGACCAGCTTGTCGTACTGGCCGTCCAGGTCGCGGTAGTCCTTCAGCAGCAGCGTGACCTTGTCCTGCAGGCCGGCCGCTTCCACGCGCGCCTTGGCCAGGGTGTACTGTTCCACCGAGATGGTGGTGGTGGTGACGTGGCAGCCGATCTCGCCGGCTGCGTACAACGCGAACCCACCCCAACCGGTGCCGATCTCCACCACGTGGTCGCCCGGCTGCAGCTGCAGCTGCGCGCAGATGCGTGCCAGCTTGCGCCGCGAGGCGTCTTCCAGCGAGTCGGCCGGGCTGGCATACAGCGCCGAGGAGTACATCAGGTCCGGCGACAGGAACAGCGAGAAAAACGGATTGCCCAGGTCGTAATGCGCGGCGATGTTGCGGCGGCTGCCTTCGCGGGTATTGCGGCGCAGCCGGTTCCAGCCCTTCAGCAGCCAGCCGCCGACGCGCGCCACGCCACGCTCCATGCCGTCAAGCAGGTCGCGGTTGCGCACCAGCAGCTGCACCAGCGCCACCAGGTCGCTGCAGTGCCAGTCGCCACGGATGTAGGATTCGCCCGCGCCCACGCTGCCCTGCGCCGCCACCGCCCGGTAGAAGGCGGGGTCATCCACCCACACGCTGACGCGCAGGGTGGCCGCCGGATCGCCCAGCAGCACATCGCCGGCAGCATCGCGCAGCTGCAGGCAGCCGCCGCTCAGGGGCGCCAGCTGGGCCAGCAGGCGATCGCGCAGGAAGCGCTCCAGCGCCGTGGGCGTCAGCAGCGCAACCGGGCGGGTCATGTCGTTCATGGGCGTTTTCCTGCAAGCGATGGATGGTCGTGGACGGGAGTGCGCTTGAGCCACAGGCGCAGTGCCTGCCAATGGATGGCGGCCACCACCTGGACGGTCATCAGCGGGAAGCGCAGCAGCACGCCGGCCAGGCTGCGCGCGGTGATCGGGTGGCGTTGCAGTATCAAATCGGCATCGAACTGGCGTACGCCGGCGCGCCACACCTGCATGTGCACATGCAGGTCGTCACCGGGCGCGGTGAAACGCCAGCGGTAGTGGCAGTCCATGGCCATGAAGGGCGATACATGGAACTGCTTGTCGAATTCCCAGGCCAGCGCGCGGCCGCTGGCATCGGCGGCGGCTACCGGCAGCACGTAGGCGTGCCGCTCCTTCCAAGGGGTGTTGGTGATCTCGGCCACGATGCAGTCCAGCGTGCGGCCATCGTCGGCGTAGCAGTAGTAGAAGCTGACCGGGTTGAACACGTGGCCGGCATAACGCAGGTGGGTGAGCAGGCGGATCGGTCCGTGGGGTGCGCGGCCCAATGCCGCCGTGATGCGCGCGCGTACCGCGTCGGCCAGCGGTTGCTCCGGGTCGCCGAGGTAGTCGCTGCGGCGGAATTCGGCCAGGTTGCGGCGTCCCACCGACCACAGCCAGCGCCGCGCGAACAGCGTGTCGATCTCATCCAGGTCCAGCAGCAGCTGCGCCACCGGGTAACCGAACGCATGCGGGTGCGGGGCGTGGCGGCGGTGGCGCATGCGGCCACGGTAAAGGGCGCTGGCACTCATGCCGGTTGCGCCTCGGCCAGCGGCCAGTACGACTCGGCGTCCAGCGCCTGCAGCGCATCGACCACGCGCCGTGCACTGCGGATACCGTCTTCGTGGAAGCCCCAGCCCCAGTACGCGCCGGCAAACCAGGTGCGGCGCTGGCCCTGGATCTCGGCCCAGCGCTGCTGCGCCGCCACCATCGCGTGGTCATGCACCGGGTGCGCGTAGTGCAGCGTGCGCAGCACCTTGGCCGGATCGATGGCGGCTGTGCGGTTCAAGGTGACCACCAGCGGCGTGGGCGTGTCGATGCCCTGCAGTTGGTTCATCAGGTAGCTGACCGTGCACGGCGCCAGCGGGCTGGCCGGTACGTGTGCGTTCCAGGCGGCCCAGGCCTTGCGGTTGCGCGGCAGCAGGCGCGCGTCGGTATGCAGCACCACCTCGTTGGGCTGGTAGCGGATCGCGCCGAGCACGCTGCGCTCGCTCCGGTCGGCATCGGACAGCAGCGCCAGGGCCTGGTCGCTGTGGCAGGCCAGCACCAGCTGGTCAAAGCCCTCCAGCCCGGCTGCGCTGTGGACGCGCACCCCATGCTCGTGGCGCTCCACGCCGAACACGCGGCAATCCAGCCGTTCGCGAACGTGCCAACGCCGTCGCATCGCGTCGATGTAGCGCGCCGAGCCGCCCTGCACCACCCGCCACGGTGCGCGACCACTCACCTGCAGCATCTGGTGGTTGGCCATGAACTGCACCAGGTAGCGCGCCGGGAAGGCTTCGAGGCTGGCGGTAGGCGAGGACCACAACGCCGAGGCCATGGGCAGAAGGTGCTCGTCGATGAAGGTGCGCCCATAGTGGCCGGCGCGCAGGTAGTCCCCCAGTGAAGGCCCCGCATCGTCGCCGTGCAGCAACGCCGGCGCCTCGCGGTAGAAGCGACGCAGGTCGCCGAGCATGCCCCAGAAGCGCGGGGAAACGAGGTTGCGACGCTGGCAGAACAGCCCGTCCAGCGAAGTGGCGTTGTACTCCAGCCCGCTGCGCTCGCTGTGCACCGAAAAGCTCATGGTGGTGGGCTGGGAGGCCACGTTGAGTTCGTCGAACAGCGCGGTGAGCAGCGGGTAGTGCAGCGGGTTGAACACGATGAAGCCGGTGTCCACCGCATGGCTGGCGCCGTCCACCTGCACCTGGTGGGTGTGGGTGTGGCCGCCCAGGTAGTCGTTGGCCTCAAACAGCGTCACCTCGTGCTGCTGGCCCAGCCACCAGGCGCTGGCCAGGCCGGCGATGCCCGATCCGATCACGGCGATACGCATGTCAGTGCTCCGCCTTGGCCAGCACCCAGGCCGGCACGGGTTTGAGGTCGCGCACCAGGCCCAGCGCCGCCATCAGCCGCAGGCCGTACCAGGTCACATCGATCTCCCACCAGTAGAAGCCCTGGCGCGCGGCGCCCGGGAAGAAGTGGTGGTTGTTGTGCCAGCCCTCGCCGAAGGTGAGCAGCGCCAGCCACAGGTTGTTGCGGCTGTCGTCACCGGTGGCGAACCGCTGGCGGCCGAAACGGTGCGCCAGTGAGTTGATGGTGACCGTGGCGTGGAACAGCACCACGGTGGAGATGAAGAAGCCCCACACCAGCATCTGTCCGCCGGTGGTGCCCCAGGACGGCGCCACGTGTTCGAGCAATACGCCCAAACCGAACAGGGCGGCGGCCAGCGCGATCGGCACCAGCGTGTCGAAGCGGTCCAGCCAGCGCAGTTCCGGGTACTTGGCCAGGTCGGGGATGCGGTCCCACTGGGTGCGGAAGCCGTGGGTGGTGAGGAACCAGCCCATGTGGCTCCACCAGAAGCCATGCACGCCGGGCGAGTGCGGATCGGCGGGGGTGTCGGTGTGGCGGTGGTGGGTGCGGTGGTGGGCGGCCCACCACAGCGGGCCGCGCTGTACGCTGGCCGCGCCGATCACCGCGAACACGAACTGCACCGCGCGCGAGGTGCGGAAGGTGCGGTGCGAGAAGTAGCGGTGGTAGAAGGCGGTGATGGCGAACATCCGCACGGCATACAACGCCACCGCAACGCCCACTGCCACCCAGGAAACCCCCACCCAGATCACCGCCAGGCAGGCCAGGTGCATCGCCGCGAACGGAATCGCGCGCAGCCAGTCCACGCGCTGCGCCGCGTCGTCGGCCACCGCCGCCTCGGCGCTGGTATCGAACCAGCGCCGCACGGTGGCCATCAGGCCACGGCGGGCCGTGCGGGGTGCTGCAGTGGCGGGTCCGGCCGACATATCGCGAATCTCCTGGCGTGCTTGTCAGGAGATACGGGAACCAGGCCCATCCGGATGCACGGATCCGGAAAAAAAGGTTCTTCGCCTAGCTGAGGGGCAGGCAGAAACGTGCCTTGACGCTTTTCAGGCGCAGCCGTCGGCGGGCCGGGCGCTGGGCCCCCATGCCCTTTCCGGCGAATGTCCTCCGGCGTCGGCCTGCGGCCGCCCCCTCCCCCTTTATTTCGCCTCCAAGGGCATGGGGACCCAGCGCCCGACCCACCGACAGCGCCCGAAAAGCCAGGCTTCTCCCCTGCTTACCGCAAGCCGAGCCCCGTAGCAGCCGGTAGGCTCCTGGGCAAAATAAAGGAGGAGGCCGCCCCGCGGCCGGGGGACATTTGCGCCAGGGGCCTACCGGCTGCTACGGGGCCCTCACGCGCGCGACCGCCCCGATCGGGGACGCCAGCCGATCCAATCTGCGCCTTCTCTCAGATGGGAGAAGAACCAAAAAAAGCGCGTTACAGGGTGGCGATGTCGCCCTTGGCGATGATCGGCCCGGTCGGGATGCCCTGCGGCGCGCCACTGGACGGTTCCAGCGTGATGGCCAGCACGGAGCCGTTCACCAGCGCATCACGCAGTGCGTCCGGCACGGTCACCGTATGGGCGCGGTTGATGGACACAAGGCCCAGCGAACGCGGCGTGCCGCCGGCCGGGATCAACCACAGTTCCGGGGCGCGCCCGGCCGCATCGGCAGCAGCCGGCACCGGCACCATCAGCACCTTGCCCTGGGCCTTGTCCACCGAGGCCAACCAGCCTGGCGTGCCGTCGTCGTGCACCAGCGGGGTGACCGGCTTGGTCGCCTGCTCCGGTTCGGACGGGGTGGGCGGCGGTGTCGGGGTGACCGCCACCGGGGGGGCAACCGGGGCCACCGGTTCCAGCTGGCCTCGGCTGAACACCGCCACCAGTGCGACCACGGCAGCCAGGGCGGTCATGCCCTGCCAGAACCCGGTGCGCTGCCACGCGCGGGGCGCACCGGCACCGACCGCCGGCCAGCCCAGCGCGGTACGGATGCGCGGCCACACGTGCGCAGGCACCGCTTCACTGCCCAGCGTGTCCAGCATGGGCGCCAGGCGGTTTTCCCACTGGCTCACCAGCCGGGCGAAGCCGGGGTCCTTGGCGATGCGCTGCTCGGCCTCGCTGCGTTGGGCGGCATCGAGCACGCCCAGCACGTATTCGCCGGCCAGGATGTCAGCGCTCGGCGGTTGGCCGTCGTCATGCAGGTCATGGAGGTCGCGGATGTTCATCGTTCCAGGCACACCCGTAGTTGGCCCAGGCCGCGCCGGATCCAGCTTTTCACCGAACCCAGGGGCGAGCCGATCCGGCGCGCCAGTTCCTCATAGCTGGCCCCGTCCAGGAACGCCAACCGGATCAGCGAACGGCGGCGCGGTTCCAGGGTGTCCAGGCAGTCGTCCAAGCGCTGCCTGTCGTTGGCCTGTTCGGCCACCTGGGCCGGTTGCGGGGCGAAATCGGGGATTTCATCGGCCACCGACACGTCCTCCAGCGGGCGCGGCGGCGACGCGCGCAGACGGTCGATCGCGCGGTTGCGCGCCATCATCGACAGCCAGGTCATGGCCGCCGCCTTGGCGCGGTCGAACTGCGCCGCCTTGTGCCAGACGCTGGTGAAGACATCCTGCAGCACCTCTTCGGCGTCGCTGCGGTCGCGCAGGACATGCAGGCAGATCGCAAACAGGCGTCCGGACGCCAGCTGATACACCGACTCGAAGGCCTGGCGATCGCCGCTGGCAACCCGGACCAGCAGGTCGTCGAGGCGCCGTGCGGCACCCGTATCGGCAAGCTCCAGCTCAGGCATCGCAGACTCAACATCGGCAGGAAGACAGCCCGCATCGTCGTCGCTGCGCGCGCAGGGCGCAAGGGGGGCGTCATCCGGCGCATGTGGCCACCAGCGGCTGCTGCCGTGCCGCGGCCAGTTCGGCGGCGCTCGCCGTGACCGGCTCGGCCGGGAATTCGACGCGCACCTGCGGGTAGCGTCCCTGCGCATCACGCACGTTGCCGGTGCCGCTGAACTGCAGCAGGCGCGGGCGGTTGCGCGCATACACCAGGGTCACCGCCGGGACCGCGAAGCCGAACCAGGCATCCAGCCGCATCTGCAGTTGTTCGGCCGGTTGGCCCTGCCAGGTGACCGACGCGTTGCGTTGAAGTTTCAACGGCACCAGCCGCTGACGGCTGGGCAGCAGGAACTGGAACGCCACCGGGCGGCCGGCCTGCAGGGCGTCCCAGTGGCCCAGCACGGCGGCATCGAAGCCGGCATCGACCACTGCATCGGGCGGGATCGCGATGGCACGGCTGACCCGGTCGGCGCGCGCGTCTTCACGCACGTACACGGTCCGCCCCGTGGCGCTGGCCTGGAGGCCTTCCTGGTAGCCGTTGCGGGCATCTTCGAAGGCGAAATCGGGGGTCTGCGGGCTGCCCTGCGGGGTCATCCACTTGCGCGCGAACGCGCGGCCGTCGGCACAGCGGTACAGCACCAGCCGGGAACGCGCCGTGGGCGGGCCCTGCAGCCAGTGGGTTTCGCGGTACAGCAGGCGGCCATCGGCCGGCGCATAGGCGCGGCCTTCCTGGCGCAGCACCTGCTGGGCCGCGGCCGGCAGCACCGGGCACAGCAGCAGCACCAAGGACAGTAAGAGGGATCGGCGCATGCCCGGCTCCACGTGGGGGTCACCAGCAGATACGCAGCCAGCGCCGCGGCGGATGCACTGCGGGCGGCGGGTAAACTGGGCGGCTTGTCACCGCTGCCGCTGAAGAACCCGATGCCGACGCCCACCCTGCGTTCCCCGCCCGCCGGCGCAGCCGCATGACCAGCGCTTTGGAAATTGCCGCCAACCTCACCGTGGCCGCCTCGATCCTGCTGGCCGGGCGCAACAGCGTGCATACCTGGTGGACCGGCATCATCGGCTGCACCTTGTTCGGCCTGGTGTTCTACGAGGCCCGGCTCTATGCCGATGTGGTGCTGCAGGGCGTGTTCGTGCTCACCAGCGTGATCGGCTGGTGGCAGTGGCTACGCGGCGACCACGGGCATGCATTGCCGATCAGCCGGGTACAGCTGCGCACGCTGGGCTGGATGCTGCCGTCGGCGGTGCTGGCCAGCATTGGCTACGGCCTGCTGCTGCACACCTGGACCGACGCCTACGCGCCGTTCCTGGATTCGGCGGTGCTGGTGCTGAGCGTGGTGGCGCAGCTGCTGATGATGCGCCGCAAGCTGGATTCCTGGTGGTTCTGGCTGCTGGTCAACAGCATCGCCATTCCGCTGTACGCCAGCCGCGGGTTGCACCTCACTGCGGTGCTCTACGGGGTGTTCTGGATCAACGCGCTGGTTTCGCTGCGGCATTGGCGGCACTTGATGCGCGACCAGACCGGTGCCGCGCATGGTTGAACGTTTCGCCACCGGCCTGGTGGTGGGCAAGTTCAGCCCGCTGCACCGGGGCCACCAGGCCCTGATCGACCACGCGCTGCGCCGCTGCGACAGCGTGCTGCTGCTCAGCTGGAGCCAGCCGGAACTGCCCGGCTGTGAGGCCGACCGGCGTGAGGCGTGGCTGCAGGCGCTGTACCCGCAGGTCACCCGGCTGGTGCTCGACGAAGCACGGCTGGCGGCCTGCTGCGCGGAACTGGGCGTGCCGATGCGGCCGCTGCCGGACAACAGCGATGATGATGCCACGCAGCGTGCGTTCGTGGCCTGGGTGTGCAGCACGCTGTGGCAGCGCCGGGTGGACGCGGTATTCACCAGCGAGGCCTACGGCGATGGATTCGCGGCCGCACTGCAGCGCCATTTCAGTGCGCAGGCCGGCACGCACTGGCCGGTGGCGCATGTGTGCCTGGACCCGGCCCGCAGCACGGTGGCGGTGTCGGGCACGGCGGTGCGGCGTGACCCGCACGCACTGCGCGGCTTCCTCGATCCGCGCGTGTACGCAGGTTTCGTCGGCCGCATTGGCCTGCTCGGCGGCGAGTCCAGCGGCAAGACCACGCTCGCCGCCGCGCTGGCCGCTCAGCTGCAGACCGCGTGGGCGGCCGAGTTCGGACGCGAACATTGGGTGGCACGTGGCGGCGCGCTCGACTACGACGACCTGCTGCACATCGCACAAGTGCAGGTAGCGCGCGAAGAGACACTGGCCGAACAGGCCCATCGCTGGCTGGTCTGCGATACCACGCCACTGACCACGCTGCTGTACTGCCTGTCCATGTTCGGTCGCGCCGAACCGGCACTGCATGCATTGGCGCAACGGCGCTACACCCACCTGTTCCTGTGCGCGCCGGATTTCCCGTTCGTACAGGACGGCACCCGGCGCGATGACGCGTTCCGGCACGCGCAGCACCGCGCGTATCTGCAGGCGCTGGACGCTCACGGGATGCCGTTCACCGTGCTGGTCGGCCCGCTGCAGCAGCGCGTGGCGCAGGTGGTGGCCGTGCTCGACGGCACGCGCGACCGATGTTGACGGCGCAGGACAGAGGAGTAGCATTGGCACCAGCCAAGGGATAGACCCACGGCACCTGCAACGACATGGGGGATTCTCATGGAATATGACTATCTGGTGTTCATCGGGCGTTTCGAGCCCTTCCATAACGGCCATGCCGCCGTTGCCCGCCTCGCACTGAGCCGGGCCAAGAAGCTGATCTTCCTGGTCGGCTCTGCCGATACCCCCCGCAGCCTCCGCAACCCCTGGACCGTGGCCGAACGCGCCGTGATGATCCAGGCCGCGCTTGAGGGTGCGGGCGAGCGCCTGCTGATCCGTCCGCTCAAGGACCACCTGTACAACGAAGCGCAGTGGATCGCCGGCGTGCAACGCACGGTGGCCGAGGCAATACGCGCCGATGGGCATGCGGGCGAAGCGAAGATCGGCCTGGTCGGGATGGACAAGGACGATTCGAGCTACTACCTCCGCGAATTCCCGCAGTGGCCGCTGGTGGATGTGCAGCACACCGAGACGTTGTCGGCCACCGAGCTGCGCCGCTATCTGTTTGAAGCCGGCAGCGTGGATTTCCACGGTGCGCTGCTGATGCTGCGCGGGAACGTGCCGGCGCCGGTGTATGCCATGCTCGAGGCGTTCCGCAAGAGCGGCCCGGCCTACGCCCAGCTGGTGGCCGAGTACCAGTTCATCGAGCAGTACAAGGCCGCCTGGAAAGACGCACCGTATGCGCCCACGTTCGTCACCACCGACGCGGTGGTGGTGCATTCGGGGCACGTGCTGCTGGTGCGTCGCCGTGCCGAACCCGGCAAGGGCCTGTGGGCGTTGCCCGGTGGCTTCGTCGGCCAGCAGCAGGGCCTGCTCGACAGCTGCCTGCGCGAACTGCGCGAGGAAACCCGGTTGAAGATCCCGGCGCCGGTCCTCAAGGGCTCGCTCAAGGGCCAGCATGTGTTCGACCACCCCGAACGCAGCCAGCGCGGCCGCACCATCACCCACGCCTTCCACTTCGATTTTCCCGCCGGCGAACTGCCGGCCGTGCGCGGCGGCGACGATGCCGACAAGGCGCGCTGGATCCCGGTCAGCGAAGCGCTGGACATGGGCCCCAAGCTGTACGAAGACCACCTGCACATCCTGGAGTTCTTCCTGGGCCGGGGCTGATCCCGGCTTTTCCCGCCGGCGGATAGACCGCCGGTGTCACCCGACGCGAAGGAGCTTCCCGTCATGCATTACCTCGACAATCTTCTCCTCAACACCGACAGCTACAAGGCCAGCCACTGGCTGCAGTATCCGCCGGGCACCGACGCCACCTTCTTTTACGTGGAGTCGCGTGGTGGCCACTACGACCGCACGCTGTTTTTCGGCCTGCAGGCGTTGCTGAAGGACTACCTGGCCAAGCCGATCACCCACGCCGACATCGACGTGGCGCGCGATCTCTTCGCCGCCCACGGCGAGCCCTTCAACGAGGCCGGCTGGCGCTACATCGTCGATACGCACGGCGGCCTGCTGCCGATCCTTATCCGCGCCGTGCCCGAGGGCACCGTGGTGCCGGTGCACAATGCGCTGATGACGATCGAATCGACCGACCCGCAGGCGTTCTGGGTGCCGTCGTATCTGGAAACGATGCTGCTGCGCGTGTGGTACCCGGTCACGGTGGCCACCACCAGCTGGCACGCCAAGCAGACGATCCGCCAGTACCTGGAACGCACCAGCGATGACCCGGAAGGCCAGTTGCCGTTCAAGCTGCACGACTTCGGCAGCCGTGGCGTGTCGAGCCTGGAATCGGCCGCCATTGGTGGCGCGGCGCACCTGGTCAACTTCCTCGGCACCGATACCGTCTCGGCCCTGCTGTACGCCCGTGCCTTCTACCACGAGGCCATGGCCGGTTGTTCGATCCCGGCCGCCGAACATAGCACCATCACCAGCTGGGGCCGCGACAACGAAGTGGAGGCCTACCGCAACATGCTCGCCCGCTTCGCCACCCCGGGTGCACTGGTGGCGGTGGTGTCGGACAGCTACGACATCTTCCACGCGATCACCCGGCACTGGGGCACCACCCTGCGCCAGCAGGTGATCGACTCGGGCGCCACCGTGGTGATCCGCCCGGATTCGGGCGACCCGGTGGCGGTGGTGCTGCAGTGCCTGCAGCTACTCGATGAGGCCTTCGGCCACGTGGTCAACGGCAAGGGCTACAAGGTGCTCAACCACGTGCGCGTGATCCAGGGTGACGGCGTCAACCCGACCAGCATCGGCCAGATCCTGGCCAGCATCACCACCGCCGGCTACGCCGCCGACAACGTCGCCTTCGGCATGGGGGGTGCATTGCTGCAGCGGCTGGACCGCGACACCCAGAAGTTCGCGCTGAAGTGCTCGGCCGCGCGCGTGGACGGGAAGTGGATCGACGTCTACAAAGACCCGGTGACCGACAGCGGCAAGCAGAGCAAGCGCGGCCGCATGCGCCTGCTGCGCCATCGCGAGTACGGCCAGTTCCGGACGGTGTCGGTGCCGGCCGACGCCGAATCGCTGACATCCGCCACGCTGCCGCCGGGCTACGTGGATGCGATGCTCACGGTCTGGGAGAACGGCCGGTTGCTGCGGGACGATACGTTGGCTGAGATCCGCAGCCGGGCGGACACTGCACGGCCGTAATCGGCCGACCTCACCGTCGCCATCCTTCATGCAACCCGCGCCGGGGTCCCTATGTCGGTTGCACCGGTGCCGGGGCGGCACAACTCCAATGGGTCCCACGGGCGGCTGCGGTTTGACGCCCCCTTGACCATCGCCCGGCTTCGGCCTACTTTGTGCTCGCCGAAGGTATCCATCTCTTTATGCAGATGAAGGGATGGGTTTAAACGGGAATCCGGTGAAGGCGCCTCGTGCGCCCATTCCGGAGCTGCCCCGCAGCGGTGAATGGAAACGAATCCTGCCAACAGCACTGGGCCCCGGCCTGGGAAGCGGCAGGTACTAGGTGGGCGTTCGCGCCCGTGTCCATCAGCCCGAATACCGGCCCCGGCCGGGGGACACGACCGTCCCCTGATTCGACCTGGAACGTCCGCGGGGAGGTTGCCGGGGCCTGCCGCCATGCCGTCCGCGTGGCGCTGCCCCCGTGCGTCCGCTCCACGACATCCGGTTCGCCCGCGGGGGCGAAGGTCGCTGGCGGGGCGGACACGGCAGCCATGTCGTGCACGGCGCGCGGTTCCTTCGTTCCTCAATGCCGCTACTGCAATGAGGACACGTTCCATGACCACTGTTACCAACCTGGGGTTTCCCCGCATCGGCGCCAAGCGCGAACTCAAGCGTGCGCTGGAAGCGTTCTGGTCCGGCCAAAGCAGCGCTGCGTCGCTGCAGCACACCGCCAGCGGCCTGCGCGAGCGCCATTGGCAGCTGCAGCGCGAGGCCGGCGTCGATGTGCCGCCGAGCAACGACTTCAGCTTTTACGATCAGGTGCTCGATGCGGCTTTCCTGTTCGACGCGATCCCCGCGCGCTACCGCGCCCTGGCCGACGCCGAGCCGCTGGCCGGCTATTTCGCCATGGCCCGGGGCGTGCAGCGCGACGGCTATGACCTGCATGCGCTGGAAATGACCAAGTGGTTCGATACCAACTACCACTACCTGGTGCCCGAACTGCAGGCCGGCCAGGGCTTCGCGCTGCGCGGCGACAAGCCGCTGGCCGAATACCGCCAGGCCAAGGCACTGGGCATCGAGACCCGCCCGGTGCTCCTCGGCCCGGTGACGTTCCTGCTGCTGTCCAAGACCACCGACGGCAGCCGTGCGCTGGACCTGCTCGACGCCCTGCTGCCGGTGTACGTGCAGCTGCTGGGCCAGCTGAAGGAGGCCGGCGCGCAGTGGGTGCAGCTGGATGAGCCGGCACTGGTGCAGGACCTGGACGAGGCCACCCGCGCCGCGTTCACCCACGCCTACGCGGTGCTGGCCGCAGCGGCGCGGCCGAAGGTGCTGGTGGCCACCTACTTCGGCGCGCTGGACGACAACCTGCCGCTGGCCGCCGCGCTGCCGGTGGATGGGCTGCACGTGGACCTGGTGCGCGCGCCCGAGCAGCTGGACGCGGTGATCAAGGCGCTGCCACCGGGCCGCGTGCTGTCGGCCGGTCTGGTCAACGGTCGCAACATCTGGCGCACCCACCTGGACAACGCACTGGTGCTGGCCCGCTACACGCACGGCCACGTGGGCGGCGGCCTGCTGTGGCTGGCCCCGTCGTGTTCACTGCTGCACAGCCCGGTCGACCTGGACCTGGAAAAGAAGCTGGATGAGGAACTGCACAGCTGGCTGGCGTTCTCCAAGCAGAAGCTGCAGGAGCTGCGCGTGCTGGCCGATGCAATTGACGCCCCGGCCCGCGCCGAGGATGCACTGGCGCACTCCCGCGCGTGCATCGAATCGCGCCGGCGCTCGCCGCGCGTGCACAAGGCCGAGGTGGCCGCGCGCCTGGCCGCCCTGACTGCTGCCGACGCGCAGCGTCACAGCCCCTACCCGCAGCGGCACCTGGCCCAGGCCGGCGCGCTGCAGCTGCCACGTTTCCCCACTACCACGATCGGTTCCTTCCCGCAGACCCTGGAAGTGCGCGAGGCACGTGCCAGCAACAAGTCCGGCAAGCTGTCCGACGCCGACTACGATGCGTTCCTGGCCACCCAGACCGAGCACTGCGTGCGCGTGCAGGAGCAGATCGGGCTGGACGTGCTGGTGCACGGCGAGTTCGAGCGCAACGACATGGTGGAGTACTTCGGCGAGCAGCTCGACGGCTTCGCGTTCACCAAGAACGGCTGGGTGCAGAGTTATGGCTCGCGCTGCGTGAAGCCGCCGGTGATCTTCGGCGACGTGACCCGCCCACGGCCGATGACGGTGCGCTGGTCGCAGTACGCGCAGTCGCTGACCGACCGCCCGATGAAGGGCATGCTGACCGGCCCGGTGACGGTGCTGCAGTGGTCGTTCGTGCGCGATGACCAGTCGCGCGCGGACACCTGCCGGCAGATCGCGCTGGCCCTGCGCGACGAGGTGCTGGACCTGGAAGCGGCCGGCATCGGCGTGATCCAGATCGACGAGCCGGCCATCCGCGAAGGCCTGCCGCTGCGTCGCGCGCAGTGGCGGGAGTACCTGGACTGGGCGGTGGAAGCATTCCGGATCAGTGCCAGCGGGGTGCGCGATGCCACCCAGATCCACACCCACATGTGCTATTCCGAGTTCAACGACATCATCCACTCCGTGGCGGCCATGGACGCCGACGTGATCTCGATCGAGACCTCGCGCTCGCGCATGGAGCTGCTGGACGCGTTCGTGCGTTTCCAGTATCCCAACGAGATCGGCCCGGGCGTGTATGACATCCACTCCCCGCGCGTGCCCGACAAGGAAGAGATGCTCGCGCTGCTGCGCAAGGCCGCCGAAGTCCTCCGGCCCGAGCAGATCTGGGTCAACCCCGACTGCGGCCTGAAGACCCGCGGCTGGAAGGAAACCCGCGCCGCGCTGGAAGCGCTGGTGGCCGCCGCGCGCCAGCTGCGCGAGGAAACCGCCGACGCCAACGCCGCCTGATCCCCCCTGTAAAGATGACCCAAGGACCGCACCGCCGCCGTTGCCGGCGGTGCGGTCGACGAGACGTACATGACCCCGCCCACCGTTACCCCGATCGACCGCCCCACCCTGTCCCTGCCCGACGGCCACACCCGGCTGCTGCTGCATTCGTGCTGCGCGCCGTGCTCGGGCGAAGTGATGGAGGCCATCACCGCCTCCGGCATCGACTACACGATCTTCTTCTACAACCCCAACATCCACCCGGCCAGGGAATACGAACTGCGCAAGCAGGAGAACATCCGTTTCGCCGAGAAGCACGGCGTGCCGTTCGTCGACGCCGACTACGACACCGACAACTGGTTCGCACGCGCCCGCGGCATGGAAGCCGAGCCCGAGCGTGGTATCCGCTGCACGATGTGTTTTGACATGCGCTTTGTGCGCACCGCGCTGTATGCACACGAACATGGCTTTCCGGTGATCAGCAGCTCGCTGGGCATCTCGCGCTGGAAGGACATGAACCAGATCAACGACTGCGGCCACCGCGCCGCCGCGCATTACCCCGGCATCCACTACTGGGATTACAACTGGCGCAAGGGCGGCGGTGCCGCGCGCATGGTGGAGATCAGCAAGCGCGAGCAGTTCTACCAGCAGGAGTACTGCGGCTGCGTGTACTCGCTGCGCGATGCCAACCGCCACCGCCGCGAGACCGGCCGCGAGCGCATCAAGATCGGCCTGTTGTATTACGGCCAGGACAACGACGCGCCCAAGGGCGATTGACGTTCGCACGCGGGGCCGCCACGCTGGTTGCCCCGCTTCCGTTGTGTTGGATCTGCCATGACCACCGCCCTATCCGCCGATGTGGCCCTGCTGGTGATCGACCTGCAGCCGGACTTCATGCCCGGTGGCGCGCTGGCCTGCGAACAGGGCGATGCGCTGGTGGCCCCGATGGCCGCCCTGCTCGCGCAGCGCCGCTACCCCACGGTGGTGGCCACCCAGGACTGGCACCCGGCCGACCATGCCTCCTTCGCCAGCCAGCACCCGGGGCACCTGCCGTTCGAGGCGATCCTGCTGCATGCGCAGCCGCAGACGCTGTGGCCGGACCACTGCGTGCAGGGCAGTGACGGCGCAGCGCTGCACCCGGGCGTGGACTGGGCCGTGGCCGACCTGATCCTGCGCAAGGGCACCCGGCAGCAGGTGGACTCCTACAGCGCCTTCCGCGAGAACCACGGCCCCGATGGCACCCGCCCGGCCACCGGCCTGGCCGGTTGGCTGCACGAGCGCGGCATCCGCGAAGTGCACGTATGCGGGCTGGCACGCGACTACTGCGTGCTGTGGAGCGCACAGGACGCGGTCAAATCCGGGTTCCGGGTGAAGTTCCTGTGGGACCTGACCCGGCCGGTGACCGAAGCCAATGACGGCATGGTGCGCGAGGCGTTGGCGAAGGCGAAGATCGCGGTTGTCTGACGGGCGTCGGCCGGAAAGACGTACCGACCAACGGTGGGTACCTACCGCTCAGCGGAATACCACCGTGCGATGCCCGTTGCGCAGGATGCGGTGCTCCACATGCCGGCGCACGGCGCGCGCCAGCACCTGAGATTCGGTGTCACTGCCCAGCCGCACCAGGTCGCGCGGGGTCATGGCATGGTCCACGCGGGCCACGTCCTGTTCGATGATCGGGCCTTCGTCCAGGTCTTCGGTGACGTAGTGCGCGGTGGCGCCGATGATCTTGACCCCGCGCGCGTGCGCCTGGTGGTAAGGCTGCGCGCCCTTGAAGCTGGGCAGGAAGCTGTGGTGGATGTTGATCGCCCGCCCCGCCAATGCCTTGCACAGGCGCGGCGACAGGATCTGCATGTAGCGCGCCAGCACCACCAGGTCGATCTGTTCGCGCTCGACCAGGTCGATGATCTGCTGCTCCTGCACGGCGCGGTTGTCGGCGTTGACCGGCAGGTGGTGGAACGGCACCCCGTACGAACCCGCCAGCGCGGCGAAGTCCTCGTGGTTGGAGGCGACCGCGGCGATATCCACCTGCAGCTGCCGGCTGTGTGCACGGAACAGCAGGTCGTTCAGGCAATGCCCCTGCTTGCTCACCAGCACCAGCAGCCGCGCGCGGCGGCGCGCATCGTGCAGTTGCCAGTCCATCTGGAACTCGGCCGCCAGCGTGCCCATGCGCGCTTCGATATCGGCCAGCGCCTGGCTGGCGGCGCGATCGAAGTGCACGCGCAGGAAGAACCGGCCGCTCTCTTCGTCGCCGAACTGCTGGGCGTCCAGGATGTTGCAGCCCAGCTCGAACAGCAGGCCGGACACGCGGTAGACAATCCCGGTACGGTCCGGGCATGACAGGGTAAGAATGGAATCAGGGCGCATCCAGCCAGTTTAAGCGAGCACCGCCCGTGCGGGGACGATGCTCTCAGATGCAACCAAGCCGGCGCGAAGTCCCTCTCCCGTTACACCGCCGCCGGATCCACCTTGTCCACGTGGATGCCGTATTGTTCGATCGCCACCTGCAGCTGGCTGCGCGCGATGCGCCCGTCATCGGCCAGTGCCTTCAACGCGGCCAGCACGATGAAGTGGCGGTCCACTTCAAAGAACGTACGCAGTGACTCGCGCGTGTCCGAGCGACCGAAGCCGTCGGTACCCAGTGCGGTGAAGCGGCGGCCGTCGACGAACGGGCGGATCTGGTCGGCCACGATCTTCATGTAGTCGGTGGCTACCACCAGCGGCCCGGCGTGTGCGGCCAGGCGCTGCTGCACGTAGGGCACGCGCGGTTCGGCGGCCGGGTGCAGCAGGTTCCAGCGCTCGGCGGCCAGGCCGTCGCGGCGCAGTTCGGTCAGGCTGGTGGCGCTCCAGACGTCGCTGGCGATGCCGAAATCCTGCTGCAGCAGCGTGGCGGCCGCTTCCACTTCGCGCAGGATCGCGCCGCTGCCCATCAGCTGCACCCGCAAGCCGGGGTCGCTGTCGGTCGCGGCCGGGTGCAGCAGGTACATGCCCTTGAGGATGCCCTCCTCGGCGCCCTCCGGCATGGCCGGGTGCGGGTAGTTCTCGTTGAGTACGGTGATGTAGTAGTAGATGTCTTCCTGGTCCACATACATGCGGCGCAGGCCGTCATGGATGATCACCGCCAGTTCGAAGTTGTAGGTGGGGTCATAGGAGATGCAGCTGGGAATCACCGAGGACAGCACGTGGCTGTGGCCATCGTCGTGCTGCAGGCCCTCGCCCATCAGCGTGGTGCGGCCGGAGGTGGCGCCCAGCAGGAAGCCGCGGGTGCGGGCATCGGCCGCCGCCCAGGCCAGGTCGCCCACGCGCTGCAGGCCGAACATCGAATAGAAGATGTAGAACGGAATCGTGGCCAGGCCGTGGTTGCTGTAGGCGGTGCCGGCGGCGATCCAAGAACAGATCGCGCCGGATTCGTTGATGCCTTCCTGCAGGATCTGGCCGTCCTTGGCTTCCTTGTAGTAGCTCAGCTGGCCGGCATCCTGCGGGGTGTAGAGCTGGCCCAGGTAGGAGTGGATGCCGATCTGGCGGAACAGGCCTTCCATGCCGAACGTGCGCGACTCGTCGGGCACGATCGGAATGACCCGCTTGCCCAGTGCCGGGTCCTTGAGCAGCGTGCCGAGGATGCGTACGAAGCCCATCGTGGTGGACTGGCCGCGCTCGCCACTGCCCTGCAGCTGGGTGGCAAAGGCCGACAGCGGCGGCACCGGCAGTGGCGCGACGTGGGTGACGCGCGCCGGCAGCTGGCCGCCCTGGGCCTGGCGACGCTGGGCGAAGTAACGCTCTTCCGCGCTACCCGGTGCGGGGCGCAGGTAGGGCATGTCCTCCAGCTCTGCGTCGCTTACCGGCAGGTCGAAGCGGTCGCGGAAGGCGCGCACCGCATCCAGGCTCATCTTCTTGAGCTGGTGGTTGATGTTCTGCCCCTCGCCGGCCTCGCCCATGCCGAAGCCCTTGACCGTCTTGGCCAGGATCACGCTCGGGCGGCCATTGCCGGCCACCGCCTGCGCGTAGGCGGCATACACCTTCTGCGGGTCGTGGCCGCCGCGGGCCAGCGCCCAGATGTCGTCATCGCTCATGTCTGCGACCAGGGCGAGCAGTTCCGGCGAGGTGCCGAAGAAGTGCTCGCGCACGTACGCGCCGCTCTGCGACTTGAAGGTCTGGTAGTCGCCGTCCACGCATTCCATCATGCGCTGGCGCAGCAGGCCGCTGTGGTCCCTGGCCAGCAGTGCGTCCCAGCCGCCGCCCCAGATCACCTTGATGACGTTCCAGCCGGCGGCACGGAAGGTGCCTTCCAGTTCCTGGATGACCTTGGCATTGCCGCGCACGGGGCCGTCCAGGCGCTGCAGGTTGCAGTTCACCACGAACACCAGGTTGTCCAGGCGCTCGCGCCCGGCCACGGAAATGGCGGCCAGCGATTCGGGCTGGTCCATTTCGCCATCGCCCAGGAACGCCCACACCTTGCGGCCCTGATGTTCCTTCAGGCCGCGGTATTCCAGGTAGCGCATGTAGCGCGCCTGGTAGGCGGCGGTCAGCGGGCCCAGGCCCATCGACACCGTAGGGAACTGCCAGAAATCGGGCATCAGCCGTGGGTGCGGGTAGGACGACAGGCCGTCGCGATCGGATTCGCGGCGGAAGTTGTCCATGCGCTCGGGCGCGATGCGGCCTTCGACGAAGGCACGGCCGTAGATCCCCGGCGCCGAATGGCCCTGGATGTAGATCATGTCGCCGTCGAAGGTGTCGGTGCGGCCACGGAAGAAGTGGTCGAAGCCCACGTCGTACAGCACGGCGGCCGACTGGTAGGTGGCGATGTGGCCGCCCACGTTGGAGTGCTTGCCGGCGCGCAGCACCATCACCATCGCGTTCCAGCGGATCATCGCGTTGAGGCGGCGCTCGATCGCCAGGTCACCCGGGTAGGCCGGCTGGCGCTCCACCGGGATGCTGTTGACGTAGGCGGTCCAGGCGCGCGCATGCAGGTCGCCGTGGTGGGCCACGTCCTGGTCGCTGAGCTGGTCCAGCAGGTAGTGCGCACGCGGCCGCCCGGCCACCTGGGTGACCGCCTGCAGCGCTTCACGCCATTCCTGCGTTTCCTGGGGGTCGGTGTCGAGGGGGGCGAGCGCAGGGTTCATGGTCCATCTCCGGCAAAGGCGGCCAGGCCCGGGGCGCTGCGCACGCCGGAGGGGGCGGCGCTGCCCCGGGGCTGGCGGGGACAAACACCTTAGGAGCGGGCCGGGGCTGCCGGTAGATCGGGCCCTGTTGGCTCTTTAGAAAGACAAACTTTGCAATCACAGGCGAGAATGGCGGTCACCATGAATATTCTCCAGTCAATCCGCAGCTTCATCCGCACCGCCGACGCCGGCAGCCTGGCCGCGGCGGCGCGCACGCTGGGCATCAGCGCGGCGGCGGTCGGGCAGAACATCGCCCGGCTGGAGGCGCACCTGGGCGTGCGCCTGTTCAACCGCACCACCCGCCAGCTGGCGCTGACCGAGCGCGGCGCGCTGTACTTGGCCCAGGTGCGCTACATCGAACGCGACCTGCAACGCGCGCAGGCAGCGGTGACCGACCTGGACGCCACCCCCGAGGGCCGGCTGCGGATCGCCTGCAGCACCTCGTTCGGGCGGCACAAGCTGGCCCCGCTGCTGCCGTCGCTGAAGGCACGCTACCCTCGGCTGGCGATCGAACTGCTGCTGGCCGACCGGGCGGTGGACCATGCGCGCGAAGACGTGGACGTGAGCATCCGCATCGAACCGCAGCTGGAAGAAGGGCTCGTGGCGCGGCCGATCGCGCAGGTGCCGTTCGTGTTCTGTGCGGCGCCGTCGTACCTGGCGCGCACCGGCGTGCCGCGCACGCCCGAGGCGTTGCGTGAGCACCGCTGCCTGTTGTTCCGGCACCCCAAGGACGGTCGGCACCTTCGCTGGGGGTTCGTGCGCGACGGGCTGCGCTTCGATGCCGAGGTGAGTCCGGCGCTGGTCAGCGACGATATCGATGCGCTGGCCGCGATGGCGCTGGCCGGCGGCGGCATCACCCGCCTGGCGGCGTTCGTGGCCGCGCCCTATTTGGCGCGCGGTGAACTGCAGGCCCTGTTCGAAGGCAATGAAGCCGGCGATGCACAGGCGTTGCCCGAGCCGATGCGGCTGTTTTTGTGTGTCAGCGACCGCCGCGACCTGACCCCGAAGGTGCGCGCGTTGATGACGCACATCGTCGAGGGGCTGCCGGCCGAGTGGCGGGTGGACGTGGCCTGACCGCACGCAGGCGATGGCACGGGGCCACCGCCTGCGGTTGGGGTCAGCGCGGCGGTGCGATGAACACGCCGCGTGCTTCGCGCGGTTCGCAGCGCAGGTACTGCGGTGCCGGTTCCAGCGAATCGCCCAGGGCGGCGGCGGCGTGCCACGGCCAGCGCGGGTCGTAGAGGATGCCGCGGGCCAGCGCGATGGCATCGGCATGGCTGTGGCGCAGGATCGACTCGGCCTGGGCCGGGTCGGTGATCAGGCCCACCGCAATCACCGGCATGCGCAGCTTCTGCGCCTTGATCGCCTCGGCGAACGGCACCTGGTAGCCCGGCGACAGCGGAATCTGCTGGCGCGGGTCGTTGCCGCCGCTGGACACGTGCAGGAACTGGCAGCCACGGCCATCGAGCACGTGCGCCAGGGTGGTGGTCTGTTCAATATCCCAGCCGCCGGCCACCCAGTCGCTGGCCGAGATCCGTACGCCCACCGCGATACCGTCGCTGACCGCTTCGCGTACTGCGTCAAACACGCGCACCAGCAGGCGCATGCGGTTCTGCAGCGAGCCGCCGTATTCGTCATCGCGCTTGTTGCTCAGCGGCGACAGGAACTGGTGCAGCAGGTAGCCATGCGCGGCGTGCAGTTCGATCAGGTCCAGGCCGATGCGTTCGGCGCGCTGGGCGGCCGCCACGAAGGCGTCCACGATCGCATCGATGCCGGCCGCGTCCAGCGCCTGCGGGGTCGGGTCGGTGGGGTGGAACGGAATCGCCGACGGCGCCAGCGTGGTCCAGGCGCGCGGGTCGGTGGCCGGCAGTGCGCCGCCGCCGTCCCACGGCCGGGCCGAGGATGCCTTGCGCCCGGCATGGCCCAGCTGGATGCCGATCGGCATGGGCGACCAGCGCTTCACCGCGTCGATCACCTTCTTGAGCGCCGCTTCGGTGTCATCGTTCCACAAGCCCAGGTCGGCCCAGCTGATGCGGCCTTCGGGCAGCACGGCGGTGGCTTCCAGGATCAGCAGGCCGGCGCCGGACTGCGACAGCTGGCCCAGGTGGATCTGGTGCCAGTCGTTGGCCAGGCCATCGGTGGAGGAGTACTGGCACATCGGGGCGATGACGATGCGGTTGGCCAGCGACAGCGGGCCAAAGGAAACGGAAGAAAAGAGCTGGCTCAAGTGGGGGACTCTGGCAGAAACGGGAAAACCGGGCGTTATTGCACTCCTGCTGCGCGCGCAAGGCAACCGCATCGGTGGATCAGTGTTTCGCGACGACGCTCAGGCGGTGCTGGCCGACGGCAGCAGGAAGGCCAGTGCGGCCGCGCACGGCTGCTCGATCTTCAGGCTGAGCAGGTCGTCGGCGCGCGTGCGGCCGAGGTTGAGCGCGGCCACCGGGATCCCGGCGTTGGCCGCGGCCTGGACGAAGCGGAAGCCCGAATAGACCATCAGCGAGGAGCCCACCACCAGCACGGCGTCGGCCCGGGCAAGGTGCGCGTGGACGGCAGCCACCCGCTCGCGGGGAACGTTTTCGCCGAAGAAGACCACATCCGGCTTGAGGATGCCGCCGCAGTGCGGGCATGACGGCACCTGGAACGGGCTGAAGTCCACCCCGTCCAGGTCGGCGTCGCCGTCCGGGGCCAGGGCCGCGTCGAGCTGGTCCCAGCCGGGGTTGTGGGCCAGCAGCACGTGCTGGAAATCTTCACGCGGGGTGCGGGCTTCGCAGCCCATGCAGCGCACCTGGTCGAGCCGTCCGTGCAGGTCGATGACGTCACGGCTGCCGGCGCGCTGGTGTAGCCGGTCCACGTTCTGGGTGAGCAGCACTTCCAGCCGACCGCGGGCTTCCAGCGCCGCCAGCGCGGCGTGGGTGCCGTTCGGGCGGGCATGGCCGAAGCGCGGCCAGCCCAGCAGGCTGCGCGCCCAGTAGCGCTGGCGGGTCGCCAGCTCGCCCATGAAGGCCTGGTAGGTCACCGGCGGGGTGCGCTTCCACTGGCCGTCGGCATCACGGTAGTCCGGGATGCCCGAGTCGGTGCTGCAGCCGGCGCCGGTGAGCACGAACAGGCGCTGGGCGCGGTCGATGAAGTCGGCGAGCGGGCGGGTCATGGTCTACAGGTGGGGGCGCGCGGCGGGCAACGCAATCGCGGTTACGGGCCGGGAATGGCGTCGGGCAGCGGCGGCACGGCAATGGGATGGCCATCGGCGTCCAGCGCGATCATCACGAAGTGCCCGCGGGTGCAGAGCTTGCGCTCGCCGCTGTGCAGGTCTTCGGCGATCAGTTCCACTTCCACCTTCATCGAGCTGCGACCCACTTCGACGATGCGACCGATGGTTTCCACCATCTGGCCGATGCGGATCGGCAGCTTGAAATCGACCTGGTCCGAGCGCGCGGTGACCACGGTGCGGCGCGAGTAGCGGGCCGCGGCGAGGAAGGCCGCCTTGTCCATCCAGGCCAGCGCCTGGCCACCGAACAGGGTGCCCAGGTGGTTGGTGTGGTTGGGGAAGACGATCTCGGCCATGCTGATTTCAGTGGGCGGGATGGGGTCTGGGGTGGTGGACATGGGGGTGGCCGGTTGGGGTGTGGGGTCGGCGCGGATGATACGGCAGGGGGTGGTGTGGTGGTGTCGCGTTATCCGGGTAGAGCCACCCCATGGGTGGCTGCGCCTGGCACCGGCACCGCGCGCAGCCACCCATGGGGTGGCTCTACCGTCGCGCGGGAACGAAAAACCCCGGCGCGGGGCCGGGGTTTTCGTTGATGCGTGTGGCGCGGGAATCAGAACGACATGTCGAACGAGACTTCGCCCTTCACGCCTACCTGGTAGGCCGAGGAGCGGCGTTCGAAGAAGTTGGTCAGTTCCTGCACGTCCTGCAGTTCCATGAAGCTCAGCGGGTTGCGCACGTTGTACTTGCGCTCCATGCCCAGGCGGTGGAAATGGTTGTCGGCGCAGTGCTGCAGGTACTGGCGCATGTCGCGGGTGGAAATGCCCGCCACGCCGCCGGACAGCACGTCTTCGGCGAACTGCACTTCGCATTCGATGGCTTCGGCCAGCATGTCATAGACCTGCTGCTTCATCGCATCGTCGAACAGGTCCGGCTCTTCCTCGCGGATCACGTCCACGCACTCGAAGGCGAACTCCATGTGCGCGCTTTCGTCGCGGAACACCCAGTTGGTGCCCGAGGCCAGGCCGTTGAGCAGGCCGCGCGAACGGAAGTAGTACACGTAAGCGAAGGCCGCGAAGAAGAACAGGCCTTCGATGCACGCGGCAAAGCAGATCTGGTTGAGCAGGAACTGCCGGCGCTCCTCGCGGGTTTCGATGCGGCGCAGGTCCTGGATCGAGTCGATCCACTTGAAGCAGAAATCGGCCTTCTTCTTGATCGAGTCGATGTTCTCCACCGCGGCGAACGCTTTGACGCGCTCATCCGGATCGGGCAGGTAGTTGTCGAGCAGGGTCAGGTAGAACTGCACGTGCAGCGCTTCTTCATACAACTGGCGCGACAGGTACATGCGGGCTTCGGGCGCGTTCAAGTGCTGGTACAGGTTCAGCACCAGGTTGTTGGACACGATCGAATCGCCGGTGGCGAAGAACGCGACCAGACGGTGGATCAAGTGGCGTTCGCCCGGCGACATCTTGCTGTGCAGGTCGCTGATGTCGATCTGGAAATTGATTTCCTCGACAGTCCAGGTGTTTTTGATCGCGTTGCGATACATGTCATAGAACTGCGGGTAGCGCATCGGGCGCAGGGTCAGTTCAAAACCTGGATCGAGCAACATCTGGCGCGGCGTGTCTGCCATGGGGGGTTCCTTGGTTCAGTTGGCGGCTTCCGGGGGGGAAGCGTCGAAAGACCCGCGCGTGTGCGCGGCGGGCTTCCGGCACCGCGGGCAGTCTGTGCCCGCCGGTGTCAGCGTGTTTGGGGTGGAGCGGTGAAGCCGCCGGGCTGGGCCCGGCGTTCAAGCGGTGTCGATCATTTTCCGTACCCACCAACGGTGGGTACCGACCGGGGCGCCGGCCCATCGGGCCGGCACGCCTTTTACTGGCAGGCTTCGCAGCTTTCCGGGTTCTCCAGCGAGCACGCCACGGCTTCGTCCGGCGTGAACACCTTTTCCGGCGCGGCATGCGAGCCCTGGCTGATCGTGGTCTTGGCGATCTTGGTGGCCGGACGCGAACGCAGGTAGTAGGTGGTCTTGATGCCCTGCTTCCAGGCGTACATGTACATGGAGGACATCGCGCCGATGCTCGGGCTTTCCATGAACAGGTTGAGCGAGGCGGACTGGTCGATGAACGCGCCGCGGTCGGCGGCCATGTCGATCAGCGAACGCATCGGCAGTTCCCACGCGGTGCGGTAGATGTGACGCAGGGTTTCCGGGATCTGGGCGATGCCCTGGATGGAGCCTTCGGCCATCTTGATCGCGTCGCGCATTTCCGGCGTCCAGTGGCCCAGCTTCTTCAGCTCGTTCACCAGGTAGCGGTTGACCTGCAGGAAGTCGCCGGACAGGGTTTCGCGCTTGAACAGGTTGGACACCTGCGGCTCGACGCACTCGTAGCAACCGGCGATCGAGGCGATGGTCGCGGTCGGGGCGATGGCGATCAGCAGCGAGTTGCGCAGGCCATGTTCCTTGATGCGCTCACGCAGGGCATCCCAACGGGCGGTGTCTTCGGGCACCACGTTCCAGGCGTCGAACTGCAGCTCGCCGCTGGCCGCACGGGTGTCGGCGAAGGACGGGTGCTTGCCGCGTTCCTGGGCCAGTTCGCACGAGGTTTCCAGGGCGTGGAAGTAGATCGCTTCGGCGATCTTCTTCGACAGCGCGCGGGCTTCGGCACTGTCGAAGGCCAGGCGCTTGCGGAAGAACACGTCCTGCAGGCCCATGCAGCCCAGGCCGACCGGACGCCAGCGCAGGTTGCCGCGGCGGGCGGTTTCGATCGGGTAGAAGTTCAGGTCGATCACGCGGTCGAGCTGGCGCACGGCCAGGCGCACGGTGTTGGCCAGCTTGTCGAAATCGAACTCGCCGTGGGCGTCGAAATGGTTGCCCAGGTTGATCGAGCCCAGGTTGCACACCGCGGTCTCTTCGGCCGAGGTGATTTCCAGGATTTCGGTGCACAGGTTGGACAGGTGGATCACGTTGCCCGGACGCAGGGTCTGGTTGCTGGCGCGGTTGCACTTGTCCTTGAAGGTCATCCAGCCGTTGCCGGTCTCGGCCAGGGTGCGCATCATCCGCGAGTACAGCTTGCGCGCGGGGATGGTGCGCTGGGCCTTGCCCTGGGCTTCGGCCTGCAGGTAGGCCTGCTCGAAGGCTTCACCGAACAGGTCGGTGAACTCGGGCACCACGCTGGGATCGAACAGCGACCATTCCTGGTCGGTCTCCACGCGCTGCATGAACAGGTCGGGGATCCAGTTGGCCAGGTTCAGGTTGTGCGCACGGCGCGACTCGTCACCGGTGTTGTCACGCAGTTCGAGGAAATCCTCGATGTCGGCGTGCCAGGTTTCCAGGTACACGCAGGCCGCGCCCTTGCGCTTGCCCCCCTGGTTGACCGCAGCCACCGACGAATCCATGGTCTTCAGCCACGGCACGATGCCGTTGGAATGGCCGTTGGTCGACTTGATCAGCGAGCCACGCGAACGCACGCGGCTGTAGCTGACGCCGATGCCGCCGCTGAACTTGGACAGCTGGGCGATGTCGCCGTACTTGGCGTAGATCGACTCCAGCGAATCCTGCGGGGAGTCCAGCAGGAAGCACGAGGACAGCTGCTCGTGGGTGGTGCCGGAGTTGAACAGGGTCGGGCTGGACGGCAGGTAGTCCAGGTTGCCCATGCGCTTGTACAGCGCCAGGGTTTCCGGCACGTCTTCACTCAGGGCGCTGGCGATGCGCAGGAAGAACTGCTGCGGGGTCTCGATCACCTTGCGGGTGTGCGGATGGCGCAGCAGGTAGCGGTCGTACAGGGTGCGCAGGCCGAAGTAATCGAAATGCAGGTCCAGCGACGGATCGATGGCGTCGTTGAGCTTGCGTGCGTTGATCTGCACGAAGTCCAGCAGGCGCGCGTTGATCAGGCCCACTTCGTGGCCACGGCCCACCGACTGCGAGAACGCGTGGATTTCCTGGCCGGACACTTCCTTGGCGATGAAGTTGGCCAGCAGGCGCGCGGCCAGGCGGCCGTACTCGGGCTCTTCACCGATCAGCAGGGCGGCGGTGCGGATGGACAGCTCGTCCAGCTCCTGCGTGGTGGCGCCGTTGTACAGGCCGGAGATGGTGCGGGTGGCCACGCGCATCGGGTCCACCGCGTGCAGGCCCTCGCAGCAACGCTGCACCGCGCGCACGATCTTGTTCAGATCCACCAGTTCGGTAGTGCCGTTGCGCTTGGTGACACTCATGGCGTTGGCCGTGGGCGGCGAGGTCAGAAGGAACTCGCTTTCCTGCTCGGTGGCTGCGCTGGTTTCGGTGCTCACGGCGTTTTCCTCTTGGCGTGATTTGGGGTGGCACAACGTTGCCTGCTGGGCAGGTGCTGGACCGGCGCTCGGACTCTCAGAGTGGACCTGGGGCGTCGCATGGGCCGCGACTGCGCAGGCTGGCCTGCGGGCGGTTCCCCTGCGTCACCGGTCCTCTCCCCTCAGAGTGGTGCGACCGATACCTCAACGCTGTACGTGTCGTGCGGTTGTCAGTAGGTTTTCAGGCCATCGGCGTGAAGGCGATTCACCCGTCGACTTGTGGTCGGCGGGGCCGACGGCCACAAGATAGTGGGGGTACCGGGGATCGTCAACGCCAAATCTGGGGAAAATGAGCAATCCCTTGCGGCGCAACGATCCGCCTGGAAGGCCGTCCGACGAACGGTCCGGACCCGTCGAAACCGAGTGCGCAGTCAAGGCCGGAACAGCCGCATCGGGTGAGAAACAGGAACCCGAAAACAGAACAGCGACTCTCACACCAACGTAACAAACTCGGCGCATCGCCGCTGGTCGGGGTGACTTCCGACCCGCGCCGGCACGGGCGGGGGGTGCGAGCCTGCAGGGGTCCCCTTTGCCGAGCCCGCCCCATGCGCCTGCCCCTGACCGGATGTCTGCTGCTGGGCCTGGCCGTGGCCGCGCCCGCCCACGCCGACGAAAAGGACGCGGTGCCGGCGCTGTCGTCGCGCCAATGCGGGGTAAGCACGCCCTACAACGTGCTGGTGGACAGCGGCGGGATCTGGCTGCGCCACCCCGATCAGGTGCCGGCGGAGATCTTCTTCCACGACGGCGAGCTCAACATCGACCGCACCCCGGTGCCGGTGAGCGCCGCCGACGCCCAGCGCCTGCGCCAGCTGGAATGGGGCACCCGGCAGCTGGTGCCTGCCGTGGCCGGACTGGCCAGCGAGGTGGTGGACATCACCTTCGATGCATTCGGTGCCACGGTGGAGATCCTCAGTGGCAGCAAGGGCAAGGCGCGCCAAGTGGCCCGGCTGCGCGACGACGCCCACCAGTACGTGGACCGCACCCTCGGCCGCGGGATCTGGGAGCAGGCCGATTTCGGCGACGGCTTCGAGCAGCGCGTGGAGCAGGCGGCCGAATCCATGGCCGATTCCCTGGCCCGGGGCGTGATGTGGTCGATGTTCACCGGCGGTGCGCAGCGCATGGAGGCGCGTGCGGACAAGGTGGAGGCGCAGCTGGAGCGGACCATGGAAACCCGCGCCCAGGCACTGGAGGCCCATGCGCAGTCGCTGTGCACCCAGGTGCTGGCGCTGGACCAGCTGCAGCAGGCGCTGGAGGTGCGCTACCAGGGCAAGCCGCTGGGAATGCTGGTGGTGGACCGCGACGACGACGCCCCGCCCCCGCGCGAACAGCCGCGCACCAGGGCGATCGCCCTGCCCACCCCGTAGCGGCGGGCAGGCCCCGGCGCCCCCGGCACCCTCACGCCTTGTGCGGGGTGCCCAGGTACTCGGCGCTCTGCATTTCGATCAGGCGCGAGGCGGTTCGCTCGAACGCGCCCTGCAGACGCACGCCCGAGTACAGCGCCACCGGGGTATCGGTGGCGGTGCAGACCAGGTTGACGTGGCGGTCGTACAGCTCGTCGATCAGGTTGACGAAGCGGCGCGCGGCATCTTCGTTGAGGGTGTCGAAGTGCGGGATGTCGCCCAGCAGCACCGTGTTGAACTCGTGCGCGATCTCGATGTAGTCCGACGGGCCGCGTGGGCCTTCGCACAGCGCCTTGAAATCGAACCAGGCGATGCTCTTGCCGCGCGCCCGCACCGGGATCTTGCGGCCCTCGATCTCGATGTTGCCCGGCTTGGCAGGCTGGCCACCGCTCAGCTCGGCCCAGCGCGTGCCCAGCCAGGCATCGCTGCCGGGGTCGCGCGGGGACTGGTACACCGGCGAGCGGGTCAGCGCGCGCATCCGGTAGTCTTCGGTGCCTTCGGCGTACAGCTCCACGCAGTAGGTCTGCAGCAGGCTGATGGCCGGCAGGAAGCTGTCGCGCTGCAGGCCGTTGAGGTAGAGGTTCTCCACCGCGGTGTTGGAGGTGGTCACCAGGGTCACGCCCTCGGCGAACAGCCGCTCCAGCAGCCGCGCCAGCAGCATGGCATCGCCGATGTCGGTGACGAAGAACTCGTCCAGCACCAGCACCCGCAGCTTGGCCCGCCATTCCTGGGCGATGCGCGCCAGCGGGTCGCTCTGGCCCTGGTGCTCGCGCAGGCGCTCGTGGATGCCGCGCATGAAGCGGTGGAAGTGGGTGCGGTACTTCTGCTCGATCGGCAGCCCGTCATAGAACAGGTCCACCAGGAAGGTCTTGCCGCGCCCCACCCCGCCCCAGAAATACAGGCCCTTGACCGGCTCGGGCTTCTTCCAGAATGCCGACAGGCGGTCCAGCCAGCCGTCCTGGGCGCTGTCCACCAGCGCCACATGGATGCGATCCAGCTCGGCCAGCGCGGCATGCTGGGCCGGGTCGTTCTGCCATTCGCCCCGGGCCACGCCCTCGGCGTAGCGCTGCGACGGGGTCAGTGCACCGTCACTCATGCGCCCGTGGCGCCTGCGTCAGGCAGCCAATGCTTGACGCCGTGGGTGATGGCCCCGCGCAGGTCGATCAGCTTGCGGTGAAAGAAGTGGCTGGTATCGGGCATGCGCACCAGTTCGTGCGGCGCCTGCAGGCTGCCGAGCCAGTCGTAGACCGCCTGCGGGTCGACGATTTCGTCTTCTTCGCCCTGGATCACCAACCACTGCGTCGGCGGCTGGATGCCGTCGAAGTCCCAGCGGCCGGCGGGCGGCGCGATCGAGATCTGCGCGTCCGGCTGCAGGGCGGCAGCCGCCTTGAGCGACACAAAGGCACCGAAGCTGAAGCCGGCCAGCCACAGGCGCTCGCCCGGGCGCTGCGCACGGACCCAGGCCACCACGGCCGCCAGGTCGTCCTGCTCGCCGTTGCCGTGGTCGAAGCTGCCGGCCGAGGTGCCGACGCTGCGGAAGTTGAAGCGCACCGTGGTGATGCCCAGCGCGCGCAGGCTGGTGGCGACCATGGTCACCACCTTGTTGTGCATGGTGCCACCCTCGGTGGACAGCGGGTGGCAGATCACCGCGACGATCGGCTGGGCCGGCGCGTCACCGGTGGGCAGGTCGACGGCAACGTCCAGCGGCCCGACCGGGCCGTCCAGCACCAGGGCGGCACTGGTGGGGGGGAAAGGGGGATTGTGCATGGCGTCATAATACCGCTCCTCCGCGGCCTGCACGGCCGCGCTTGCCGGGTGCGTCATGCTCTATCTGGTTTTCAGTGTGTGCTGCAGTGTGCTGGTGTCGGTGCTGCTGAAGCTGGCGCCGCGCCAGCGCCTGGACATGGCGCAGGTGGTGACCTGGAATTACCTGCTGGCCAGCGTGCTCAGCCTGGTGCTGCTGCGGCCGTCGCTGGCGTCGTTGCAGACCGCGCATGCGCCGTGGCTGGCCCTGTTGGGCCTCGCAGTGACGCTGCCCACCATCTTCCTGGTGATGGCCCGTGCGGTCACCCGCGCCGGCATCGTGCGCAGCGACGTGGCCCAGCGGTTGTCGCTGCTGCTGTCGCTGCTGGCGGCCTTCCTGGTGTTCGGCGAGACCGCCAACGGCTGGAAGCTGGCCGGGCTGGCGCTGGGCCTGCTGGCGATCGTGGGCATCAGCGCGCGCCCACGCGCCACCGCCGCCGCGCCCGGCGGCGAGCGTGCCTGGCCGTGGCTGCTGGCGGTGTGGGTGGGCTACGCGCTGGTGGACATCATGCTCAAGCAGGTGGCGCTGTCGGGCACGCCGTCGATGGCCGCACTGACGGCCAGCTTCGGCCTGGCCTTCGTGCTGATGCTGGCGCTGCAGCTGTGGCGGCATGCCAGCGGTGCGTCTCCGCTGCAGTGGCGCAACGCGGGGGCCGGCGCGCTGCTCGGGCTGCTCAACTTCGGCAACATCCTGTTCTACGTGCGCGCGCACCAGCACCTGCCGGACAGCCCGGCGGTGGTGTTTGCCGGCATGAACATCGGCGTGGTGGTGGTGGGCGCCCTGGTGGGCGTGCTCGCGTTCGGCGAACGCACCAGTGTGTGGAACCGCGTTGGCCTTGGGCTGGCGGTGGTGGCGATCGGGTTGATCGCGTGGGGCACCGCCGGGTAGGTATCGACCGTTGGTCGATACCTCGGCAACCGGCCCCGTTGATCAGCGATCGAAGCCCAGCAGCAGCGGGTCGTGGTCCGAACTGCGCCATGGGCCCGGTTCGTTGCGGCCCTGGTAGCCCACGTCCTCGGCCTCGTCGGCATTGATGTGCCATTCGGCGGCGCCCTGCAGGCGCTGGGCCATGGACGGGCTGAGCAACGCATGGTCGAGGCGGCCACTCAGCCCGTTGTAGACATAGCTGTAGGGGCGCTCGACCTTGGCTGCGGCGAAGGCGTCGCGCCAGCCGGCGTCGTGCAGCGTGCGGATCGGGTCTTCCATCGCGTAGGCGTTGAAGTCGCCGAGCAGCACCACGTCCTTTACCTTCAGGCGGGCCGCTTCGCCCTGCACCCAGGCGTTCAACTGCCGGGCCGATTCGACCCGGGTGGCATTCCAGCAGCCCTGGCCATCGTTCTGATCGGCGTCGGCACCGGTGGTGTCGCGGCAGCCTTTGGACTTGAAGTGGTTGGCCACCACCATGAACGGCTGGCCCATGCCCTGGAAGGCCTGCGCCAGCGGCGCGCGGCTGTGTTCGGCGAACGGGCCGTCGAGCTTGGTCACCGGCCGGCCCAGCGGCTTGAACCCGCCCTTGCGATAGATGATGCCCACCCGGATCGGGTTGGTACCGGGGCCCTGGCCGGCATCCACGAAGGCCCAGGCATCCTTGGGGTCGAGCGGGGCGTTGAGGGCGTCCACCAGTTCGGCGATGGCCGAGTGCGGCCCATAGCCGTCGTTCTCCAGTTCCATCAGCGCGGCGATATGCGCATCCAGCCCGTTGATGGTGGCCACCAGCTTGGCGGTCTGCGCCTGGTGTTCGGCCAGCGTGCGCGCGCCGCGCAACGTGGGGTACCCACCCCCCTGGCCATCGCCGTTGAAGTAGTTTTCCAGGTTGAAGGCGGCGATATGCAGCGACCCGGCCACCTTCGGCACGGTCGGGCGCTCCACCGCCGGCACCTGCAGCGGCGCGGTCACCTGCAGGCGCGGGGTGCCCTTGGCATCGATGCGCACGATGCCTTCCACGTTGCGCAGGACCATGCCGGTGCGCAGGTCGGCATTGGCCGGCAGGTAGGCCACCGCGCCGGGATCGCGTGCGTCGCTGCCGTCATCGAGCAGCAGGAGGCGGTGCGCGTTGTCGGCCGTGATCTGGGCATGGCCGGCGCTGCGCGGCGCGGCCACTTCGCTGGGCTGCCAGAGGCGGCCATCGAAGGCCACGCTGAGTTCGCCGAAGCGGGCCAGGCCGTCGGTACCGGCCAGCGTCAGCGGCGCGGCGATGCGCACCTTCTGGCCGTCCAGGGTGCGCCAGTCGGTGGGCGGCGCGGTCAGGGTGATGCTGGCCGACGCGGTGGCTGCGGCCGGGCGCGCCTGCGGCGCGGTAGCGGGCTGCGGCTGGGCGGCGTGGACTACGCCGGATAAGGCCAGCGCAAGGGCGAACACAAGCGGGGAACGACGCATCGGTGGGGCGACTCCGGAAAGGGGCGATACAAGTGTGGCGGCCAAAGATGACCCGCCAGCGACCGGCGACGATGGTAGCAATGCAACGCCGCCACCGCCTGGGGGCGGTGTGGTGGGTGGATGCGTGGGTTGGCGGATGCCGGGGATTGGTGGACGCCGGTAGAGCCGACCGTTGGTCGGCTGCTCCGGGTGGCCGGCCAACGATGGGGTCCACGGGGCGTTACGGGCAGCCGACCAACGGTCGGCTCTACCGGGCGTTCTGGCAGCCGACCAACGGTCGGCTCTACCGGAGGTTGGCGAGCATCCAGTCGACGGTGGCGTGGATCTGCTCTTCGGTGAGCGCCGGGTTGCCGCCCTTGGGCGGCATGATGCCGCCGTCCGGACCGGTGTAGCCCTCCAGCGCGTGCTTGTAGAGGGTGTCCTTGCCTTGGGCGATGCGCGCATCCCAGTGGCTGTGGTCCAGGGTGGGGGCATTGCCCACGCCGTTGGTGTGGCAGGCGGTGCAGAGGTTGTCGAAGATCACCTTGCCGTCGGTGGTGCCGCCGTAGGCGACCTGGGAGGCCGACTTGGCCAGCGCCGCAGCCTTGGCGGCGGCCTGCGCCGCCACGCCGGTGCTGCCGGCATAGACCGCGCCGGCCGGGGCGATGCGCTGTTCGGTGCGCTTGGCGGCCATGGGCGAGACCTCAGCGGGAATGCTGGTATGCAGGTATGCGGCGAAGACGATCAGGCCGAGCGTGATGGCCACCAGTAAGGCAATGACCATGGAAAAGCGTTTCAGGAACTCGAGGTCGTAATTCCGCACTCTCTTTACCCCTGGCTGGTAGTCGTTGGACCACGGCTTGTCGGCCGAGTATGACCAGCGTCAGCGGCGCTCTGCAAGCCGCCGCGTTCTATCGCAATGCAGCATGGGCACGGCTCAGGCGCCGGCGGCACGCAGGCAGAAAATGCAGATCGACTCCACCAGCAGGTCTTCGTCGCCGTGCGCGTCGCGGCTGGGCGCGGTCGGCCCGACCAGCGCCTCGGTGAACGCACCGACGATGCAGGCCGCCGCCACGTGGGTGTCCTGCGGCGGGAACGTCCCCGCTTCGATGCCCTCGGCGACGATGCGACGGAACACCTCGCCGAATAACCGGCGGCAGCGGATGCGCTCGGCCTCCACCTCCGGGTCCACCGGCTCGGCGATGAACGCATAGGCCAGCCCGGGGCCGGCCAGCGCGCGCCGTACGAAGGCGGTGATGGCCCGACGCAAGCGCTCGGGCGCCGGCAGCGGCTCGGCGGCAATCGCCTCGAAGATGCGCAGCTCGTGCTCGACCGCGGCGGTGAGCACCTCCACGAACAGCTCGGCCTTGGACGGGAAGTGGCGGTAGATCAGCCCGGTGGACACCCCGGCCTCGGCAGCCACGGCGGTCACCGGCGCATTGCGGTAGCCGCCGGCGGCCACCAGCGCACGGGTCGCCAGCAGGATCCGTTCACGGGCGCCTGCCAGGCGTTCTTCCATCAGTGCTGAGCGTTTGTAGGCCATTTGTTGATTCTATGTTCAATTTTTGAATTTGTGTTCACTTCTTCCACGAACCCCGCTACGCTGGGCCATATCGCCCGCGGGACGGCTGGTGCCGTCCACCCCAACCGGCGCGCCCATCCAGCAGTTGCGGAGTCGCCCCATGCACGTCCCCACCATGAATTTCGATCTCGGCGAAGAGATCGACCTGCTGCGCCAGAGCGTGGCCCATTTTGCCTCGGTCGAGATCGCACCGTTGGCCGCCCAGGCCGATGAAGAGAATCTGTTCCCGCATGCGCTGTGGCGCAAGCTCGGCGAGCAGGGCCTGCTCGGGCTGACCGTGGAAGAGGAGTACGGCGGCAGCGGCATCGGCTACCTGGCCCACGTGGTGGCGATGGAAGAGATTTCGCGCGCCTCCGGCGGCATCGGCCTGTCCTACGGCGCGCACTCCAACCTGTGCGTGAACCAGCTGCGCAAGAACGGCAACGAAGCGCAGAAGCAGCGTTTCCTGCCCGGCCTGTGCAGCGGCGAGAAGGTCGGCGCACTGGCCATGAGCGAACCTGGCGCCGGCTCGGACGTGGTGTCGATGAAGCTGCGCGCCGACAAGCGCGGCGACCACTACGTGCTCAACGGCAACAAGATGTGGATCACCAACGGCCCCGATGCCGACGTGCTGGTGGTCTACGCCAAGACCGACGTGGAGGCCGGCGCCAAGGGCATTACCGCGTTCCTGGTCGAGAAGGGCATGAAGGGCTTCTCCACCGCGCAGAAGCTGGACAAGCTGGGCATGCGCGGCTCCAACACCTGCGAACTGGTGTTCGAGGACTGCGAAGTGCCGGAAGAAAACGTGCTGGGCGCGGTCGGCGGCGGCGTCAACGTGCTGATGTCCGGCCTGGATTTCGAGCGCGTGGTGCTGTCCGGTGGCCCGCTGGGCCTGATGGCCGCGGCCATGGACGTGGTGATGCCCTACGTGCACGAGCGCAAGCAGTTCGGCCAGGCCATCGGCACCTTCCAGCTGATGCAGGCCAAGCTGGCCGACATGTACGTGGGCCTCAACGCCTGCCGCGCGTATGTGTATGCGGTGGCACGCGCCTGCGACCAGGGCCGCACCACCCGCCAGGACGCCGCCGGTGCGATCCTGTATTCGGCCGAGAAGGCCACCTGGCTGACCGGCCAGGCGATCCAGGTACTGGGCGGCAACGGCTACATCAACGAGTACCCGACCGGGCGGCTGTGGCGCGATGCCAAGCTGTATGAAATCGGCGCAGGCACCTCGGAAATCCGCCGCATGCTGATCGGTCGCGAACTGTTCCAGCGCACCAAGTAAGGGAAGGTCATGAGCGTATTGAGCAGCCAGCTGCAACCGGGCAGTGATGTTTTCGAGGCCAACCGCACTGCCCTGCAGGCGGTGGTCGATGACCTGCGCGCCACCCTGGCGCAGACCGCGCTGGGCGGCAGCGAGGCGGCCCGTGCCAAGCACACCGCGCGCGGCAAGCTGCTGGTGCGCGATCGCATCGATGCGCTGCTCGATGCGGGCAGTGCGTTCCTGGAGATCGCGCCGCTGGCCGCGCACGGCATGTACGGCGACCCCATCCCCAGCGCAGGGGTGGTGGCCGGCATCGGCCGGGTGTCAGGCGTGGAATGCGTGATCGTGGCCAACGACGCCACCGTCAAGGGTGGCACCTACTACCCGATGACGGTCAAGAAGCACCTGCGCGCGCAGGAAGTGGCCGAACAGAACCGCCTGCCGTGCATCTACCTGGTGGATTCGGGCGGTGCGTTCCTGCCGCTGCAGGACGAGGTGTTCCCCGACCGCGACCATTTCGGCCGGATCTTCTACAACCAGGCCAACCTGTCCGCGCAGGGCATCCCGCAGATCGCCTGCGTGATGGGCAGCTGCACCGCCGGCGGCGCGTATGTGCCGGCGATGAGCGATGAAACGGTGATCGTGCGCGAGCAGGGCACCATCTTCCTCGGTGGCCCGCCGCTGGTGAAGGCCGCCACCGGCGAAGTGGTGACCGCCGAAGAACTGGGTGGTGCCGACGTGCACACGCGCATTTCCGGCGTGGCCGACCACATGGCCGACAACGACCTGCAGGCGCTGGCCCGGGTCCGCGCGATCATCGCCCAGCTCAACTGGCGCAAGCCCGAGCCGGCCCTGGCCGTGCAGGCCGCGATGGAACCGCGCTACCCGGCCAACGAGCTGTATGGCGTGATCCCCGCCGACACGCGCAAGCCGTACGACGTGCGCGAGGTAATCATGCGCATCGTCGACGACTCGCGGTTCGACGAATTCAAGCCGCGCTACGGCAACACCCTGGTCACCGGCTTCGCGCACCTGCACGGCTACCCGGTGGGCATCATCGCCAACAACGGCATCCTGTTCTCCGAGTCCGCGCTGAAGGGCGCGCACTTCATCGAACTGTGCACCCAGCGCGGCATTCCGCTGGTGTTCCTGCAGAACATCACCGGGTTCATGGTGGGCCGCAAGTACGAACACGGCGGCATCGCCAAGGACGGGGCCAAGCTGGTGATGGCGGTGGCCTGCGCCAAGGTGCCCAAGTTCACCGTGGTCATCGGCGGTTCGTTCGGCGCCGGCAACTACGGCATGTGCGGCCGCGCGTATTCGCCCAACTTCCTGTGGATGTGGCCGAACGCGCGCATCGGCGTGATGGGCGGCGAGCAGGCTGCCAGCGTGCTGGCCACGGTCAAGCGCGACGGCATCGAGGCCAAGGGCGGGCAATGGTCGGCCGAGGAAGAGGACGGCTTCAAGGCGCCGATCCGCGACCAGTTCGAACAGCAGGGCCATCCCTACTACGCCAGCGCCCGGTTGTGGGACGACGGCGTGATCGATCCGGCCGATACCCGCCGCGTGCTGGGCCTGGCGTTGTCGGCCAGCCTCAACGCACCGGCACGGAAAACCGACTTCGGCGTGTTCCGCATGTAAGGCACGTGCGGCACCGCTGGGTGCCGCCCCTTCTTCGCCATTGGCCCGCGCAACGAGACTCCCATGTTCACCAAGATCCTGATTGCCAACCGCGGCGAAATCGCCTGCCGCGTCATCGCTACCTGCCAGCGCCTGGGCATCGCCACCGTGGCGGTGTATTCGGATGCCGACCGCAACGCGCGCCACGTGCGCCTGGCCGACGAGGCCATCGCGATCGGCCCGGCGCCGGCCCGCGAGAGCTACCTGCGCGGCGACGCGATCCTGGACGCCGCCCGCCGCACCGGCGCGCAGGCGATCCACCCCGGCTACGGCTTCCTGTCCGAAAACGCCGGCTTCGCCCAGGCCTGTGCCGAGGCGGGCATCGTCTTCATCGGTCCGTCGGCCGATGCGATCCGCGCGATGGGCGACAAGAGCGCGGCGAAGGCGCTGATGCAACAGGCCGGCGTGCCGCTGACCCCGGGTTACCACGGCGATGACCAGGATCCGCCGTTCCTGCGCGCCCAGGCCGATGCGATCACCTACCCGGTGTTGATCAAGGCCAGCGCCGGTGGCGGTGGCAAGGGCATGCGCCGCGTGGACGACAGCGCCGATTTCATCGAGGCCCTGGCCAGCTGCCAGCGCGAAGCGCAGGCCGCGTTCGGCAACGCGCACGTGCTGGTGGAGAAGTACGTCGAGCGCCCGCGTCATATCGAAATCCAGGTGTTCGGCGACAGCCACGGCAACGTGGTGTACCTGTTCGAGCGCGACTGCTCGGTGCAGCGCCGCCATCAGAAGGTGCTGGAAGAAGCGCCCGCGCCCGGCATGACCGCCGAGCGCCGTGCGGCGATGGGCAAGGCCGCGGTGGACGCTGCGCGCGCGGTGAACTACGTGGGCGCCGGCACGGTGGAATTCATTGCCGCCCCCAACGGCGATTTCTTCTTCATGGAAATGAACACCCGCCTGCAGGTGGAGCACCCGGTGACCGAGTGCATCACCGGCACCGACCTGGTGGAATGGCAGCTGCGCGTGGCCAGCGGGGAACCGCTGCCGTTGCAGCAGGATCAGCTGCAGATCCGCGGCCATGCGCTGGAAGCGCGGCTGTATGCCGAAGACGCCGACCGCGGCTTCCTGCCGTCCACCGGCAGCCTGCGCCACCTGCGCCTGCCGGCCAACACCGCGCACGTGCGCGTGGACGCCGGTGTCGAACACGGCGATGCGATCACCCCGTTCTACGACCCGATGATTGCCAAGCTGATCGTGTGGGACGTGGACCGCGACGCGGCGCTGCGCCGCATGCAGCAGGCACTGGCCGAGTGCGAAGTGGTCGGCGTGACCACCAATGCGGCGTTCCTACGCCGGCTGGTGATGACCGATTCGTTCGCCCACGCGGACCTGGACACGGCGCTGATCGAGCGCGAGCAAGCTGCGCTGGCACCCAGCGCCGATAGCGGCAGCCCGACGATGTGGGCGCTGGCCGCCATTGCCGCGGTCGGCAGCCAGGCCGCCGCCAGCGTGGACACACGCGACCCGCATTCGCCGTGGCAGCGGCAGGATGGCTGGCGTCTGGGCGCACGCGCCCCGCATGCGCTCAGCCTTGAATACCGTGGTGGCGCGCAGGCGGTGACCGCGCTGGAACACAACGGCACGTGGTCGGTGACCGTTGGTGATGCGCGGCTGCTCGTCCACGGCGCGCTCGACGGCGACATGCTGCGCGTGCAGGTCGGCGATGCCCTGCACCGTGCCCGCGTGGTCCGCGATGGCAACGAGATATACCTGTTCGGCACGGAGGGCGCCCAGCGCTTCATCCTGCATGACCCGGTCAGCGAAGCCGACCAGGCCGTGGCCGATGCCGGCAGCCTGGTGGCACCGATGCCCGGCCGCATCGTTGCCACGGTGGTGACGCCCGGCACGAAGGTCAAGCGCGGTGCACCGCTGCTGGTGCTGGAGGCGATGAAGATGGAACACACCCTGCAGGCACCCGCCGATGGCGTGGTGCAGGGCTACCGGGTCAAGGCCGGTGACCAGGTGGGGGATGGGGCGGTGCTGGTGGATTTTGAGGCGGACGGGGCCTGAGCCCCGCCTGCCGACTTCGCAAGGGCGGCGATCAGGTTGCCGCCGCTTGCCAGATGACCCCCGCCGGGTCGAGTTCGGTGGTGGTCATCTGTGCGGCGCGCCAGCCGAAGCCGCACACAGCGAGCACACCTTCGGCGATGGTATCGAGCCCCAGCGCGCGTTCGAGGTGCTTTTCGTTGATGGCGCCGGTAATGAAAGCGCCCAACCCGGCATCGGTCGCCGCCAGGTAAAGCGTCTGGGAAAGGTGGCCGGCTTCCATGGCCACTACGCGGTAGCTCTTGGCATGTTGGCGATACTTCCAGAAAGTGCGATTGAACCGGGGCGCCAACACCACCAGCACGTGCGCATCGGCGAACCAATGCTGCTGCCCCACGGCCTCCATGACAAAGCCGCGGTCCAGCACGGCGTCCGTACCGACCGGCGCGATCTGGTGGCTGTCACTCTGGTAGTGGTAGATCCCGGGTGCGACACCTTCGACATGCTGCACCAGCAGATAGGCCTCGATCGGATGCAGTCCGCCCCCCGAGGGTACGTTCTTCTTGAGGAAGACGAGATCCTCGCCCACGCGCTGCTGCGCGGTGCTGCCAAAGGTCCGCTGCAGAACCTGGGCAAACAGCGCCAGCGGCAACGGCTGCCAGGTGTCGAAGTTCCGGCAGGTGACACGCCGCGCCAACAGGTCGTCGAAGCAGCCGCTGGGTGACCGGGGCAGCTGCTGGGGTGGGCCGCTCCCCTCGATGCGGGCGCACTCAGCGGGTGGAGCACCCAGCGTGCGACGCATCTGGACCGCCGTTTCGGTCTCGGACTCCTTCATGTTCCGCACCGCGTCCACGCCGTCCCAGCGCGAGAATGCATGCAGCACCGCAGCAAGAGGATGCCAATGGGCCTGACGGAGGCGTGCGTCACGCGCGGCGTGCACCGGGTCAGCCGGGTCCTGTGCGATCACCAGACCAGCCGCCAGCAGTGGGGCAGCCAGCATGGCCTCGGCACTTCCTTCCTCCAGTGCGTGCCAGCGGCTGGGACTCAGGCTGCCCAACCACGCCTGGGCGCGGCCGTCGACCCTGACCGGCGCGTCCAGGTGGGGTGCCAGGGCGTACCAGGCCAGGTCACGTACCAGCCCGTCACCTCCCTGTAGAAGGCTTTCAAAACGGAACTCGATGGTTTCCCGTGGTTCCAGCACCAGTACCGCACACCGCCTGACCTGCATCTGCTGTTCCCCTTCGGCAACCCGTTCTTGTTCCACCATATCGATCCATCCGCCCACAACTTGATGGCGACTGCTCCCGATGCCTCAAGATGTGCCGGGCTGGGCCGAAACCAGCACATCGTCCCGACCATCCAAGGATCCGCCATGCCCTCGTTGAAGCTCGAACCCTCCGTCGCCCGGCACCTGGTTCACCTGTTGGCCACCGATGATGCATTCCGCCAGCAGTTTGCCACCGCGACCGAAGCGGCCCTGATCGCTGCGGGCCATGTCCCGGAAGATCAAACGTCGCTGGCAGAATTCGTCACGCTCTGCTGCGCCAACGTGCAGTTGGCCGACAAGGAAGCCATCGCGGCCGCCGAGGAGCAGATCGTGGCCATGCTCACCTGTGGCACCGCGTACACGGTTCCGATGCTCGAACACGGCCATGGCGGTCCGCGCACACTGCGCTGATGGTCGTGTCGATCACGGTCTTCCGCGCGCTGCCGCTGGCGGCAGCGTTGCGGGATCGCCCGCTATCCTGCGCACGTCCAGCACGTTGAGTGCCTGCAGGCAGTAGCTGCATTCCACCTCGGCATAGGCGAGTCCGGCCTTGTCGCGCAGCCAGCCGGCGTGCTGAGCGACGCCGAGGGTATCGCCGGCATCCCGGGCGGCCTGCAGCGCCGATACCCGTACCTGCAGACGCGACTGCTCACCGATGTAAGGCGCAAGGTGATGCAAGGCGTCCTTTGGTCGCCCGTCCAGGCGCAGGCGCTCGGCGGCCAACACCGCGTTCATTTCATCGATCAACCGGCTGGGTGGCACCCCTTTCAACAGCGCGATGCGCTCGGGGACCGCTTTGGCGAGCTGGCGATCGCCGAGTCTCAAGGCGACCAGCGCGGCCGCCTGGGTGGTGACGATGCGATCGATGAGATCCACCGGCGGTATGTTGGCGATGTCGTCCAAGGGCACCCGTGACGCTTCACGCAACAGCGCCAGCGCGGACGCGCGCCGGCCGGCCTGCATCTGCGCCACGGCAAGCGGCACGTAGAAGTTGTAACGGTCTACACCGGTTTTTGTGCCGCTTCGCGTCATTCCCCGCTGGGCCAGGCGTATCGCCGAGTCCGCGTCGCCCTGGTCCAATGCGACGGAGGTGCGGAACACATCGGCGTGGAAGTTGCCTGCGGTGACGCGGTCCAGCAGAACGGCCGCACGCGGATAGTCCCGCCTGGCGGCTGCCACCGTCGCCTGCCGCATAAGTGCGCCCTCCCAGCCCGTAGCGGCCGCCTTGCCTGCCGCAACGTCGGCTGCATCGTATTGCCCCAATGCCAGCAGGATGCGTCCGTACTGATCCAGGGCCACGGCAGGCAGGTCGACGTGACTCTCACTGACGCGATGTGCCAGCGGAAGCGCTTCGTTGAACCGGTTCTCCACGAACAGATTGAGTGCGGCGTTGTAGGTGGCCGGCAGGTAGTCCGGGTAGAGCTCGGCCATGCGCACCCAGCCGTCGGTGGCACGGCCCGGGTCGGTGATCTGCAGCGTCCAGTTGCGGACGTAGATTTCCTCGCGGCTGGCAAGATGGCTGGAACGCTGCTGCGCCTGCACCAGGGCATTGGCCGCACTGGCGAAGTCGGCGCTGGAGAAATGCGCCCGGGTCTGTCCCAGCCACGCCAGGGCGAAGGCATCGTCGATCTGCGTTGCCTGCTGGTAAAACGCCAGCGCGCCCTTGTAGTCGCCCCGCGCATAGCGGCGCTGTCCCAGTGCATACGCGCGCAGCGCGTCGAGGCTGCTGGTGGTGACCTCGGGCAGGGGTTGGCTGTTGCGTTCGATGACGGCCGCTTCCTCGCCCAGATCATCACGCAGCTGGCGCGACACGTCATCGATCGCATTGAGGACGGCGCCTTTCCTGGCCAGCGATGACCGGACGGCCAGCGTCTGTCGTGTCTGTGGATCCACCACCTCCACGGAGAACCGGGTGCGCCCCCCGACGGTCGCCACCACGGGCAGCAACACCAGCCGCGCACCGGATCGCACCGCGACGGTGGTGGCATTGCTTCTGTCCAATGGGTCGGTTTCAGGCGACTTGCGCATCATCTCCAGAATGCGGGAGATGCGGTCGTCACTGACGACGTTGACGTAGCGCGACTGCTCCAGGCTGATGCGGAACGCCTGGTCGAGCGCGTCATCGAGCATCACGTTGTTGCTCAGATTCTCAAGCTTGCCCACCACGACCCAGTCCCGCTCGGCGAAGGCGATGGCCGGTTCGGGGCGCAGCAGCATCCAGGCACAGATGCCTACCACCAGCACCAATGCTGCTTCCGCGGCAAGGGCCGTCGGCTGGCGCCAGAGCGGTATGTCGCGGCGGGCCTTGGCGTTTCCGCGTGGCATTCGCAGCGGGGCCGATCCGATTTCGCCCACCTCGAACACTTCCTGCCGGGTCGGTATGCCCTTGAATCGCCAGCGACCATGCGATTTCCACACCAGGCGCGTGCCCCGTTCGCCCAGCTCGCCCGCGGCCCGGTGGGTCAACGACTCGGCGCCGGCCGACAGCAGGAGCTGCCCGGGCCTGGCCAGGGTCATCAGGCGCGCGGCCATGGGCTTGGCCAAGCCTTCCACCTCCACGGACTTGGCGCCTGCCTTGATCGCCTCGGGGCTGTTTTCCCAAGTCAATACCTCGCCAACATGCAATCCGGCGCGGGCACGCAGAACGATCCCCCGCTGCTCGCCGATCGCCTGCAGGCCCCGCTGGTAGTCCAGCGCGAACCCCAATGCGTCGATCGCACGATCAAACAACAGAAACAGGCCGTCAGAACGGTCAATCTGGTGCCCGTTCCACAGTTGCTGCAACCCCAACACCAATCGGTCGTGATGCTGGAAAAGCTCAGCGGCCGCCGCGTCACCGATGCGCTCCACCAGAACCATCGAGTCGCACAGATCGGTGAACAACAGCGCCCGCATCTGGGGGGCCTGGGTCGACGCTCCGTTGTCGCCGTTCATGCCGATCTTCCCCCGATCAGGGTGAGGCGGTCGCGGCACGCGACCAGTGCAGCCGGTTGCCGCCCAGGCGCTTGGCCTGGTACAGCGCGTTGTCGGCGCGAGCGTACCACTCGCTCCAATCGGTGTGGGGCTCCAGCAGGCGCACGCCGATGCTGACCGGGCAGACGTGCGGCACGCCGTGGGCGCGGTCCATCAGGCCGTGCACCGCGCTGAGGATGAACTCGGCCGCGTGCTGCAGGCTGTCGGCGTTTGCGGTGCGCAGCAGCAGGCAGAACTCGTCGCCCCCCAGCCGGCAGGCCAGGTCGGCTTCGGTGGCCACCGAGCGCAGGATGTTGGCCACGCTCTGCAGGACCCGGTCGCCGGCCTGGTGGCCGTGCTCGTCGTTGACCTGCTTGAAGTGGTCGCAGTCGATCAGCAGCAGCCCCTGCGGCGCGCCATCGGCGTGGCTGCGGCAGTCCTGCAGGTACAGCGCCAGGCCACGCCGGTTGTGCAGGCCGGTGAGCTCGTCGGTGCGCACCAGTTCACGGGTATGGGTGAGCTGGTGGGTGGTGACGTACAGGTTGTCCAGCGCGGTTTCCAGGTCGTGGTTGCGCCGCCGCAGCTGGCGGATCAGGACCTGTTCGTTGCTGACCACGCGCATGATGGTACGGCGCAGGAAGTACGCCACCAGGCCGGGGTCACGGTCGACCAGGCGCTGGAAATCGGCATTGCCCAGTTCCAGCACCACGCTGTCGGTCACCGCGCGCGCGTCGGCGCTGCGCGGATGGTCGCCGATCAACAGGCCCAGTTCGCCGAAGAATTCGTTGGGGCCGAGCGACTTCACCACCAGGTCGTCGCCGAAATCCAGCTCGATGCTGCCGCTCACGACCACATACATGGTGTCGCCGGCTTGACCGCGCTGGAACAGCAGGTCACCTTTGGTCAGGCATTGCTGTTTGCCGAATTCGGCAAACAGCGCGAACTCGGCGTTGCTCAGGATGGCGTGCACGATCTCAGCCATCGCGGTCTCGGCGATGCCTGGTTCCTGTTCGCACACAATCGCCGCAACCTTGCCGGTCATCCCGTGCACCCGCTTCCCAGCGTTCCCCCGGTGAGCCGAGGAGAATAGCACCCCTAAAAAGTGTGCGCCTCATCCCATTTCAGAGCACGGGCGCCGAAATTTCCCGGCCGGCCCGCCACATCCTTCTTCATGACGCGATCCCGGCCTGCCAGCGGCCACCCGGGCCGCCTTCACGCGCCGCCGTGAAACCCACACAAGCCGACGGGCGGTCCCCCGACCGCCCGTCGCCCCGGCCTTCCCTGGCCGCCCTTGGTGATCGTCAGGCCGCCCGTTCGGCGTTGAACTGCTCTTCCTCGGTCGAGCCGCTCAGGGCGGTGGTCGAGGACTGGCCCTGCTGGATCGCCTGGGTGACCGCGTCGAAGTAGCCGGTGCCGACCTCGCGCTGGTGTTTGACCGCCGTGAAGCCGCGGTCGGCGGCGGCGAACTCGGCCTCCTGCAGCTCCACGAAGGCGCTCATCTGGCGGCGGGCGTAGCCATGGGCCAGGTTGAACATGGAGTAGTTCAGGGCATGGAACCCGGCCAGGGTGATGAACTGGAACTTGTAGCCGTACGTGGCAATTTCCTTCTGGAAGGTCGCGATGGTGGCGTCGTCCAGGTTCTTCTTCCAGTTGAAGCTGGGCGAGCAGTTGTAGGCCAGCAGCTTGCCCGGGAACTTGGCATGGATGGCCTCGGCGAACTTGCGCGCGAACTCCAGGTCCGGCTTGCCGGTTTCACACCAGATCAGGTCGGCGTAGGGGGCGTAGGCCAGGCCGCGGCTGATCGCCTGGTCCAGGCCGTTGCGGGTCTTGTAGAAGCCTTCCACGGTCCGCTCGCCGGTGGTGAACGGCTGGTCGTTGCCATCGACATCGCTGGTCAGCAGGTCGGCGGCTTCGGCATCGGTACGCGCCACCAGCAGGGTGGGCACGCCCATCACGTCGGCGGCCAGGCGCGCGGCGTTGAGCTTCTCGATGGCCTCGCGGGTGGGCACCAGCACCTTGCCGCCCATGTGCCCGCACTTCTTCACCGAGGCCAGCTGGTCCTCGAAGTGCACGCCGGCCGCGCCGGCTTCGATCATCGCCTTCATCAGCTCGAAGGCGTTGAGCACGCCGCCGAAACCGGCCTCGGCATCGGCCACGATCGGCTGCAGGAAGTCGATGTCGTCCTTGCCTTCGGCGTGGTGCAGCTGATCGGCGCGCAGCAGCGTGTTGTTGATGCGCTTGACCACCGCCGGCACCGAGTCGGCCGGGTACAGCGACTGGTCCGGGTACATCTGGCCGGCCAGGTTGGCATCGGCGGCCACCTGCCAGCCGGACAGGTAGATGGCGTTCAAGCCGGCCTTCACCTGCTGCATGGCCTGGTTGCCGGTCAGCGCGCCGAGCGCGTTGACGAAGTCCTTTTCCTGCAGGTAGGTCCACAGCTTTTCGGCACCCAGCCGCGCCAGCGAATGCTCCACGTGCACGGTGCCGCGCAGGCGCACCACGTCGGCGGCGGTGTAGTTGCGGGTGATCCCGGCCCAGCGCGGGTCGGTGTTCCAAGCGTGCTGGATCTGTTCGGCGGTCTGCAGGGTGCTCATGTCGGTTTCTCCAGGAAGGGAATGCGGGACGCCGGGCGGCGCCGGGCCGGGGTGGGAAGGGCAGCGGGGCAGAGCCCCGCTCTACGGGTGTTTCGGTGTAGAGCCGGGCTCTGCCCGGCTGGCGGGGTCCAGGGCAGCGGGGCAGAGCCCCGCTCTACGCGTGTTTTGGTGTAGAGCCGGGCTCTGCCCGGCTGGCGGGGTCCAAGGCAGCGGGGCAGAGCCCCGCTCTACGGGTGTTTCGGTGTAGAGCCGGGCTCTGCCCGGCTGGCGGGGTCCAGGGCAGCGGGGCAGAGCCCCGCTCTACGGGGTGTTTCGGTGTAGAGCCGGGCTCTGCCCGGCTGGCGGGGTCCAGGGCAGCGGGGCAGAGCCCCGCTCTATGGGTGTTTTGGTGTAGAGCCGGGCTCTGCCCGGCTGGCGGGGTCCAATGCGGCGGAATCAGGCGAGGCGGTCGTAGGCAGGCAGGGTCAGGAAGTCGGTCAGGGTGTCGCGGCGGCTGAGCTCGGCCAGCAGCGCGATGGCCTCGGGCAGGCGGGCACTGCCGGGCAGCGCGGCGGTGTCGCCGAGCCGGGTGGGCAGTTGCGCCAGGGTGGCATCGAGCAGCGCCAGGTCGATGGCGGTGCCGTCGTCCAGGTGCTGCCCGGGAGTGTGCAGCCACTGCCACAGCTGGCTGCGGCTGATCTCGGCAGTGGCGGCGTCTTCCATCAGGTGGTGGATGGGCACGCAGCCGTTGCCGTCCAGCCAGGCGGCCAGGTAGCGCACGCAGACTTCGACGTTGCCCTCGAAGCCGGCGCGGGTGATGGTGCCGGTGGGCGTGGCGATCAGCGCGTCGCGGTCCACCTGCACGTCGTTGCGCAGCACGTGGTGTTGGTTCGGCGTGGGCATGTGTTCGTCGAAGATCGCCTGGGCAATCGGGATCAGCGCCGGGTGCGCCACCCAGGTGCCGTCGTGCCCGGCAGTCACTTCGCGCAGCTTGTCGGCACGCACCCGCGCCATCGCCTGTTCGTTGGCGGCGGCATCGTGGTTGATCGGGATCTGCGCGGCCATGCCGCCCATGGCATGCGCGCCACGGCGGTGGCAGGTGCGGATCAGCAGTTCCGAATAGGCCTTGAGGAACGGCTGGGTCATGGTCACCTGGCCACGCTCGGGCAGCACCTTGTCGGCATGCCGGCGGAAGGTCTTGATGTAGGAAAAAATATAGTCCCAGCGGCCGCAGTTCAGGCCGACGATGCGGTCGCGCAGTGCGTGCAGGATTTCATCCATCTCGAACGCCGCCGGCAGCGTCTCGATCAGCACGGTGACCTTGATCTGGCCGTGCGGCAGGCCGAGCATGCCTTCGATGTGCGACAGCGCGGTTTCCCACAGCGCCGCTTCTTCCATCGACTGCAGCTTGGGCAGGTAGAAATACGGGCCGCGCTGCTTGCACATCAGCGTGCGGGCGTTGTGGAAAGCGAACACGGCCGCATCGAACAGACCGCCGGCAATTGCCTGGCCGTCGATGCGCACATGCTTTTCGTCCAGGTGCCAGCCGCGCGGCCGCACGATCAGCACCGCCTGTTCGTTGAATGGGCGCAGCGTGTACTGCTTGCCGGGCTTGCCCTCCAACGACGGGCCGGTATGGGTGAGGTCACCGCGCACCGCGCCGATCAGCGCCTGTTGGCCGGCCAGCAGGTTGGCCCAGGCCGGGGCGGTGGAATCCTCGAAATCGGCCATGAAGACTTTGGCGCCGGAGTTCAGCGCGTTGATGACCATCTTCGGGTCGGTCGGCCCGGTGATCTCCACGCGGCGATCCTGCAGCGCGTCGGGCAGCGGCGCCACGCGCCAGTCCTCGCTGCGGATGTGCGCGGTGTCGGCACGGAAGTCCGGCACCCCGCCGCCATCGAAGAAGGCCTGGCGGGCCACCCGGGCCTGCAGCCGGCGCTGGCGCTCGGGCTCCACGGCGCGGTGCAGCGACACCAGCAAGGCCAGTACCCCTGCCGGCAGCAGCGCGGACTGGCCGGCGAGCTGGGTGGTCAGCGCAATCCCGGGGGTGGCCGGGGCATCGGCCGGGGTGGGCTGGGCAGTGGCGAAAGCGGCGACGGCGGACATGGCGGGCTCCTGCATTGCGGTAGGCCCCACCGTGCGCCGCCGTACCGTATATGACAAAACAGTTATAGCAATGCTTTACATAAGTTGTGCTTATACTCGTGACGCCATGCCCACACCGCCCGCGCCAAGTCCCCGTTTTTCCTACAAGTCCGACCGGCTCAAGCCGCTGCGGGCGTTCTGCCAGACGGTGCGTCTGGGGTCGGTCTCACGTGCGGCTGAGGCGCTGTTCGTCAGCCAACCGGCCATCAGCCAGCAGTTGCAGGCGCTGGAGCGCGAGCTGGGGGTGGACCTGTTCGAGCGCAGCGGGCGCCGCCTGGTGCCCAGCCGCGAGGGCCAGCTGCTGTTCGAGATGGCCTTGCCGCTGGTGGAAAACCTCGACGGGCTGGAGGCCAGCTTCCGCGACAAGGTGAAGGGGCTGGATGCCGGCGAGCTCAACATCGCCGCCAACAGCTCGACCATCCTGTACCTGCTGCCGCGCATCGTGGAGCGCTTCCGCCAGCGCCACCCGGACGTGCGCCTGACCCTGCACAACGCGATCAGCGCCGACGGCACCGACCTGCTGCGCAGCGACGCGGCCGACCTGGCGGTGGGTTCGATGACCGACGTGCCGGCCGATCTCAGCTACGCCCCGGCCTACCGCTTCGAGCAGGTGTTGATCGCCCCGCCCGGGCACGCGCTGGCGCGGGGCGAGCTCAGCCTGGAGGCGATCTCGCAGCATCCGCTGGTGCTGCCGCCGAAGCGCCAGATCACCTACCGGCTGGTCGACCAGGTGTTCCAGCGCCACCGCCTGCCGTACACCGTGGCGCTGGAAGTGGGCGGCTGGGAAGTGATCAAGCAGTACGTGGCGATGGGCATGGGCATCTCGATCGTGCCCGCGCTGTGCCTCAACGACACCGACCGCGACCGGCTGGTGACGCGCTCGATGAGTGCCTGGTTCCCCGAGCGCAGCTACGGGGTGATCGTGCGCCGCGGGCGTTTCCTGTCGCCGCAGGCGCGCGCCTTCATCGAGCTGATCCAGCCGGACCTGTTCAGTCCGCGCAGCTATGATGAAAGCGGTCATTCCGAGCGCTGACGCCTGCCCTGCCATGTCGATCGAACTGCGCCACCTGCGCTACTTCCTGGCCGTCGCCGACACGCTGCATTTCGGCCGCGCGGCCGAACGCCTGGGCATGTCGCAGCCGCCGCTCAGCCAGCAGATCCGTCAGCTGGAAACGCTGCTGGGCGCCCGCTTGTTCCTGCGCGCCAACCGCCGCGTGGAGCTGACCGAAGCCGGGCGCGTGCTGCAGGAACAGGCCACGGCGGTGCTCGAACGCATGGACAAGGCCATCGACCTCACCCAGCGCGCGCAGCGCGGCGAAACCGGCGAGCTGCGCATCGGGCTGACCCGCGCCACGCCGCTGTCCACGCAGATTCCGCGCGCGATCTTCGCCTACCGCCAGCAGTTTCCGCAGGTGCAGTTGAAGCTGCGCGAGATGAACACCCTGCAGCAGATCGACGCGTTGATGGCCGGCGAGCTCGACGTCGGGCTGATCCGCAAACGTGCTTTGCCGGCACCGTTGATGTCACGCAAGCTGTTCAGCGATCCGCTGGCGCTGGTGGTGCACGACCAGCATCCGCTGGTGCGGGCGCTGCCGGCTGATGCGTCGGTGGCACTGCGCTTGTTCGCGCACGAACCGTTCGTGGGGTTCCTGCGCGAGGTCGGTGCCGGGATCCACGATCACTTCATCGCGCTGTGCCGCAGCGCGGGCTTCACCCCCCGCATCATCCAGGAGGCCGGCGAGGCCTCGACGCTGATCAGCCTGGCCGCCTCCGGTCTTGGGGTGACCGTGCTGCCGGCCTCGTGCAGCCATATCCAGGTGGACGGCGCGCGCTTCGTCGCGCTCAGCGACCGCGCCGCCAGTTCGGAAGTGCACGTGGCCTGCCGACGCGGCACCGCCTCGCCGCTGATCGCACATTTCACCCAGCTGCTGCAGGGCCAGGCCCACGATTGAGCACGGGCGGGGCCCGCAGTGGAAGAGACACACCCCATACAAGGACAGCCATGTTGATCGGCGCACCACGTTCCATCTTCAATCCGTACGAGTGGTTGCCTGGGTATGGCGAATCGACGGTGTCCTTCCGCTCCGAAGGCATGGATGTCGTCCTTGAGGTGGCCTACGAAAGAGACGCGCCGGACGATGAGCGGGATGCGGCAATCACGATGCTGACACGCGAGATACGCTTCAGCCGGGTGCATTCGCTGATCAAACAGCCGTTTCCGGGCAGCACGCTGTTTGCATTCGACACAGGATCAGGGCGCTACACGCTGGGTGAGCTGACCGAATTCACCCGGTCCGACTGGGTCGCCGGCAGCCTGGCGGCATGGCAGTCGATCTCGTCCCATACGCCGCCGTCGCTGCGTCACTTCAGCATTCAATTCATGGCGGAGAATGTGGCGTTCCACGTCCTGGCCGAAGACGTTGTGCTGCTGGAGGAGCATCGCGTCGTGGATGCTGGCTAGGCGGTCTGGACGACGCGGCCGTCAACGGCTCACCGCAAGCGTGGCCCCCGCCGGTTGCACACGTTGCCCCAGCCGCCAGGCGATCACGCCGCCGGCCACTGTCAGCACGCCGACGAAACCGCACACGCCCAGCCAGTCCCAGTGGGTGTAGAACACGCCGCCGACGACGCCGGCCACGCTGGACCCCAGGTAATAGGCGAACAGGTACAGCGCCGACGCTTCGGCGCGCAGCGTGCCGGCCCGGCTGCCGACCCAGCTGCTGGCCACCGAGTGCCCGCCGAAGAAGCCGAAGGTGACCAGCGCGATGCCGGCGGCCATGCAGCCCAGCCACGGCAGCGCCAGCAGCACGATGCCCAGCGCGATCAGCCCGTAGCAGATGGCCAGCACGCGGCTGCGGCCATGCCGGGTGGCCTGCTGCCCCATCCACGCCGAACTGAAGGTGCCGACCAGGTACACGCTGAAGATCAGGCCGACCACGGTCTGGCTCAGCCGGTACGGCGGGGCGAGCAGGTGGTAGCCGAGGTAGTTGTAGAGGGTGACGAACACGCCCATCAGCACGAAGGCGGTGGCGAACAGCCACGGCAGGCCGGGGTCGGCAAACAGCCGGCCCCAGCGCGCCGGCAGTTCGCGCAGTCCGCTGCGGCGCTGCTGGAAGTGGCGCGACGGGGGCAGCTGGATCCACAGCAGCACGGTGCTGAGCAGCGCGATCAACGAGACCACGCCGATGCCCCAGCGCCAGCCCCAGTGGTCGGCCACGATGCCGGCGATGAGCCGGCCGCTCATGCCGCCGATGGCGTTGCCGCCGATATACAGGCCCATCGCCAGGCCCAGCGCGCGGCTGTCCATTTCTTCGGCCAGGTAGGTCATGCCCACCGCCGGCACGCCGCTCAGCGCGATACCCAGCAACGTGCGCAGCACCAGCAACGTGGACCAGTCGTCGACCATCGCGGTGGCCACGGACAACACGCTGGAGGCCAGCAACGCGGCCACCATCACGCTGCGGCGGCCGATGCGGTCGGAGATCAGCCCGGCGATCAGCATCGACACCGCCAGCAGGCCGGTGCTCAGCGACAGGGTCAGCGCGCTGTTGGCCGCCGACACGCCGAAGTGCCGGCTGAACTCGGGCAGCAGCGGCTGCACCGTGTAGAGCAGGCCAAAGGTGGAGAACCCGGCCAGGAACAGCGCGGCCGCCGTGCGCCGGAACGCGGGCGTGCCCTGCTGGATCTGGTCTGCCGCCCCCGCCGTGGCGGGAGCTGAGGAGCTGCGGTCGGGAACCGCTGCGGTGTCGCCATTCATGGGGATATGGCCGCGCTTGCGGGCCCGGACGGGAAGTCAGTCCTCAGGATAGGCAGCGCCGACAGGTCGATCCATAACCCGGAATGTCTGCATCGAGACGTTTCACGTATCGATTCAGATCGCGACCGTGGTTACAGCGCCTGCCAGGTCAGGCCATCGCCGCGCCGGTAGTAGACGTGCGACGCCTTGCCGTACAAGGCGCTGGCCTGGACCAGCCCGAAGAAGCGGCCGTCGGCGCTGTTGCCACGGTGGTCGCCCAGCATCAGCACCTTGCCGTCCGGCACGGTCAGGCCGGTGATGTCCGGCCCACCACCTTGTCCAAGATCGAGCTGGGCCACATGCTGGCCGAAGTCTTCGACCTCGCCCTGGCTGGCGTCGGCCAACGGCTGGCCATTGATGCTGAGGTGGCCGTCATGCAGCTCGACCCGGTCGCCGCCCACCGCGGCAATCCGCTTGATCAGGCGGATGCCGTCCACCGGCGAGTCGAACACCGCCACGTCGCCGCGCTGCGGCTGGCCGGTAGGCAGCAGTTCCACCGAGGTGAAAGGCAGGCGCAGGCCATAGGCGCGCATGTCCACCACTACCCGGTCGCCCGGCATCAGGGTGTGCTGCATCGAACCGCTGGGCACCTGGTAGTGGTTGGCCAGCGAGTCGCGCGCGGCCAACAGCAGGCCCAGCATCACCGCCAGCGGCAGTGCTTCCTTTTTCAGCCAGTGCAGCATGCGGTTGGAGGGTGCGGCGGTGGGGTCGGTAGCGGGCATATCCATGGCCAGGCTCTCTCGGGGTGTGGGGCTATGACCGTGGCGGCGTCTGCCAAGTTCCCCGGCCGCGCGCCCAGAAGCTACGCGGAATTTATGCGCTGCAGGCACCGCGGGCATGGCGGTTTTACGCGGTCCGGTCGCATCGTGGCACCACCGCGCCGCAAGGCGCTTGAACGAGGTGTTGCATGACCATCCTGATGATCCGGCACTCGCCGCCTGGCGCGGCACCGGACACCCTGCCGCTGCCTGCACGGGTCGCCGGGCACCGCGTGGCCTGCCGCGATTGCGATTCCCTGCCGGCGCTGGTGCGCTGCCTGCAGCGGGCACAACGCAGCCGCCCGGCGCTGGTGCTGATTGCCACCACGACGGTCGATGCGCCGCAATGGGCGCGCTATGGGCAGGCACTGCGCACGGCGCTGGAGGCGCTGCCGGCGCCCTACATCGAGATGGCCAGCAACGACGACGACGCGCTGGACGACCACCTGCACCCGCAGCACGCGCCAACCGCGCGGGTGGTGTGCAGCAGCGGCCGCGCCGATGCGTGCCGGTTGTCGCTGGCGATCGCCGCGCGTCGCCTGGCGGCGGAGGCCTGAGCCATGTCGATTTTCATCATCCGTGGCCCGGAGGCAGCGGGCCAGCTGATCCGCACCGCGCAGCCGTTGCCGGCGCCGGTCCTGAAGTCGCTGGTGCACCGTGCGATCGACGCGGGCACCACGGTGGCCATCCGCGCGTGCGGGTCCGAACAGGAACTGCTGGATGCACTGCGCGTGGCCGACCACAGCCGTGGCGAGGTGACCTTGCTGGACCCAGGTGCGTGCGTGGGCAGCCTGCGCCTGCAGCAGCTGCTG